>DASUYB010000188.1 GCA_036377595.1 Longimicrobium sp.
GCCGTACGGGCTGAAGATGGCCTGCGGCGAGAATCCCAAGCGGGTATACGGCAACCGCGGCGGGCCCAGCACGCGCATGGGCAACGTGGCCGGCTACCGCAGCGCCTGGATCCGCGCGGCGGCGTACAACCGGCGCTGGACCGACTGGGAGAACGGTCCGCGCTCGGCCAGCAACATGCCGGACCGGGACCTGGAGCTGGAGACCCTGGCCGGGGTGCTGCGCGGCGAGATCCTGGTGCACAACCACTGCTACCGCGCCGACGAGATGGCGCAGATGATCGACATCGCGCGGGAGTTCGGCTACCACATCCGCTCCTTCCACCACGCGGTGGAGGCGTACAAGATCCGCGACCTGCTGGCCCGCGACTCCATCGGTGCGTCGCTGTGGGCGGACTGGTGGGGGTTCAAGATGGAGGCGCTGGACTTCACCCGGGCGAACCTGGCCATGGCGCAGCAGGCCGGCGTGCGCACCATCGTCCACTCGGACGATCCGACCGGGATCCAGAAGCTGAACCAGGAGGCCGCCAAGGCGATCGAGGCCGGGCGCGAGATGGGGATCGAGATCAGCGAGAACGAGGCGCTCCGCTGGCTGACCGCGAACCCCGCCTGGGCGCTGGGGATCGACCAGTGGGTGGGGACGCTGGAGCCGGGGAAGAACGCGGACGTGGTGATCTGGTCGGGGAACCCGTTCAGCGTCTACACCCGCGCCGACCGGGTCTACATCGACGGCGCGCTGATGTACGACCGGTTCGATCCGCACCGCCAGCCGCGCACCGACTTCGAGGTGGGACTCTTTCCGGCGGAGGCGGCCCGATGAACATCAAGTGGAGGGTGGACGGGGGACGGTGGACGGCAGCCGCGCTGGCGGCGCTGTCGCTGGCGGCCGCGCCCGCGGCGGCGCAGACCATCGCGATCGTGGGCGGCGACGTCTACACCGCGGACGGCACGCCCATTCGCGGCGGCACGGTGGTGATCCAGAACGGGCGCATCACCGCGGTGGGGGCGAACGTCCCGGTGCCCGCGGGCGCGCTGCAGATCGACGCGC
>DASUYB010000189.1 GCA_036377595.1 Longimicrobium sp.
CAGTTCGGCGGGAACCACCGGCGGCGGGGTCAGGGTGGAGGGACTCATCGCCAACCTTCTACTCCCCCCTGGGACTTCGGTTCCGGCGCGGAAACAGGCTTAACCAAGCACTTACAACGCAAATCGCGTCACCGTCGCAAAGTGCTGAGTGCTGAGTGGGCGGGACGAAGAGACTTGATCTCACGCAGAGGCCGCAGAGGGCGCAGAGGATCGGTATCGGTTCCTCTGCGCCCTCTGCGGCCTCTGCGTGAGCCCTTCTGTTCGCGTCGGCCGATCACACCATCCTGGCGATGCGCTCGGCGCCTTCCTGCAGCCGCGCCTCGGTCTGCGTGAGGGCGACGCGGAAGAAGCCCTCGCCACCGGCGCCAAGGGACTTGCCGGGGAGCACGGCCACGCCCTGCTCCAGCAGCAGCCGCCGCGCCCACGGCTCGCTTTCCACGCCGGCGGGGAGCGGCACCCACAGGTACATGCTGGCCGCGGGCTTCGGAAGGTCGAACCCGGCAGCGCGGAACGCCTCCCACGCGGCGTCGCGGCGGCGCTGGAAGGTGGCCACGTTCTGCGGCACCCACTCGGCGTGCGAGCGCAGCGCCGCCATCGCCGCGTGCTGGATGCTGAGCGACACGCCGGTGTCGGCGAACGTCTTCACCCGCGTGACGGCGGCCACGAGGTCGGGGTTCCCCACCGCCCAGCCGATCCGCCACCCGGTCATGTTGTAGGTCTTCGACAGCGAGTGGAACTCGATCGCCACCTCCTTCGCGCCCGGGATCTCCAGCACCGAGGGCGGGCGGTAGCCGTCGTACGCGATCTCGCTGTAGGCGTTGTCGTACGACAGGATCACGTCGTGTTCGCGGCACCAGGCCACCGCGCGCTCCAGGTACTCGCGCGGCGCGCAGGCGGCGGTGGGGTTGTTGGGATAGTTGAGGTAGAGGATGCGCGTGCGGCGCACGACCTCCTCCGGCAGCTCCCAGAAGGGGACGAGGAAGTCGTTCTCGGGGCGAAGCGGCACCAGGTGCGGCTGGCCGCCCGCGAGGACGGTTCCGCCGACGTACGCCTGGTAGCCCGGATCGGGGATGATGGTGGCGTCACCCGGCTCCAGGAACGCGAAGGGGAGATGGTAGATCCCCTCCTTGCTCCCGATCAGCAGCGCGATCTCCCCCATCGGGTCGACATCGAGCCCGAAGCGCGTCCCCATCCACCGCGCGATCTCCTCGCGGAAGGGGACGAGGCCCAGCTGGAAGGGATAGCGCGAGTTGTTGGGATCGCACGCGGCCTGCTGCAGCGCCTGCACCGCGGCGGGCGGCGGCGCCAGGTCGGCGTCGCCCGTGCCCAGGTCGATCACGTCGACCCCCCGCGCGCGCAGATCGCGCTTGATCCCCGGGACGTCGGTCAGCGGGTACGGCGGCAGGTCGCGGAAGCGGCGGGCGAGATCGGGCATCGGGAACCGGACCGGTCGGGAAGGAGGAAAGTCCTAAGTCCTAAGTCCTAAGTGCTGAGTGCTGAGTGCTGAGGACCGAGCGGGCATGCGCGATCTTTACAATCGCAAGCACTTAGGACTTAGGACTCAGGACTTTCTTTTCTCAGTTCTGCACCTGCGCCGGCGCGGGCGGGCCGTGCTGCGGCTCGGTGAAGATCATCCGCGCGGCCAGCAGGATGGCGCCGAAGGTGATGGCCACGTCCGCGACGTTGAAGATGAACGGGAACCAGCGCACCTGGATGAAGTCCGTCACCCACCCGTTCAGCACCCGGTCGCCCAGGTTCCCCAGCGCGCCGGCCATGATCAGCACCGCCGCCAACCGGACCAGCCCGTCGCGCGTGCGAAGGGCGATGCGCGCGGCCACCGCGATCCCGACCGACGCCGCGGCCACCAGGATCGGCAGGCGGATGTACTCGGGAAGGTCGCGCAGGAAGGAGAAGGCGATCCCCGGGTTGCGGGCGTGCGCCAGCCACACCCATCCCTCGATCACGGCGCGCTGGCCGTAGAGCTGGATGTGGTTCTGCACGAGGAACTTGGTGAACCAGTCGGCGGCCACCACGGCGAACAGCGCCAGGGCCAGCCAGCGGCGTCGGTACTGCGTCATGCGTCCTTCACGGGGTTGCGGACCGTCCCCACGCCGGGGACCTCGACCTCCACCACGTCGCCGTCGCGCAGCGGGCCCACGCCCGCCGGGGTGCCCGTGGCGATCACGTCGCCCGGCTCCAGCGTCATCACCCCCGAAATGTACGCGATCAATTGGGGGATGGAGAACGCCATCTCGCCCACGCGGCCGTGCTGGCGGACCTCGCCGTTCACGCGGCAGACCACCTCCAGCCCGTCGCGGTCGATGCCGTCCAGCACGGCGATGGGACCCAGCGCGCAGAAGGTGTCGAACCCCTTCGCCCGCGTCCACTGGCCGTCGGTCTTCTGCAGGTCGCGCGCGGTCACGTCGTTCAGCGGCGCGAACCCCGCGACGAAATCCCACGCGTCGGCGGCGGAGACGTGGCGCGCGCGGCGGCCGATCACCACCGCGATCTCGCCCTCGTGCTCCACCCGCTCGCTCTCCGGCGGCAGGACGATGGCCTCGCCATCCCCCACCAGCGACGAGGGTGGCTTGAGGAAGATCAGCGGACGCTCGGGAAGCTCGTTCCCCAGCTCGCGCGCGTGCTCCAGGTAGTTCCTGCCGACGCAGACGATCTTGGACGGGCGCGGGAGATCCAACGGCTTCCGGCGGGTGAGAGGGTTTCCTGGTACGTCCCGACCAATCGCGACGACAATGCGACTGAAGTCGCGGCTACAACTACACGAAGTCCGCCTTCGCGGACTACCGGCGCCGGCGCGGCCGCAACGACGGTGCGCGCGGCGGGCGCTCGCCGAAGCGGCGTCCGACTCGCGCGCGGGGACGCGCACAAGAAACCGGAGGCGCGGTTTTGTTCCCCCCGCACCAGCGCGTTACCGCATATCGGAAGTCTAGCAGCATCCGACGACGGCGGCGATGGGACGCGATCTGGCGACGGCCGCTTCGTTTCCGACTTTGCATGGGGAAGGGCTGCCCCACACGAGTGGGACGCGACGTCCCCGAAGCATTACCCACTTCTTTGTGCCACTCGTCGTAAGCGTTTGCAAGGCAACATCGTGCGTGCTTTGCCGCGAATCGGCACAACTGTTGATGGAATGCAGGGCCAGATCGATCGTCCTGCGTCACTTTCTTCATCCCACACCTCCCGGAGGTTCCGATGGCCGAAACTGCCGATCACCACGCCCATGACGAAGCTTCGAAGCTCATCAAGAAGTACGCGGAGGAGCAGCAGATCCGCGTCGAGCTCACCGAAGACCAGTACAACGCCATCCTGAACGCCTGGAACGAGAAGGATCCTCGCAAGCCGGCGCGGATCAGCTTCCACGTGAAGGACCGGGCGGTCGCCGTGCTGGACGTGGCGGGATACCGCTATCGCGGCAACACCTGCTGCGTGTGAGCGGGCTACCGGAACATGCCGGAGGCGCAGGGGAGCGTCTCCGGCGCGCACACGCGTTGGTCGCGCACTGGGACGCGGGCGAGTTCCTGCTCGAGAACTATCTCAGCCATCGCCGCGTTGCCGTGCCGCCGTTAGTGGCTCACCTGCTCCACGGGCTCGACGGCTATGCCAGTTCCGCCGAGATCGCCGAGCGTCTGGGGATTCCCGGCGCCGCGGAGCTCGTCGCAGAACTGGCCGCTGCCAACGTGCTGGTTTGCAAGGGAAGTGACCTCGAACTGCAGGACCTCGCGGTGGAGGAACGCTGGCCTTGGGGAAGGGCAGCCGCGTTCTTTCACTACTCCGCTCAGAACATCGTCTTTCACGAGGACCTCCGTAAAGAGGCCGAGTTGCTGGCCGAGCTCGCCTCGGCCGTGCCGCCGCCACCGGTATACAAGGATTACGGCGCGCCCGGGCTGCAACTTCCCGGCACCCAAGACGATGACCTTGGAGGCTTCTGGGATGTACTGCGCCAGCGACGCACACGCCGGTCTTTTTCAGGAGACGCGGTGTCGCTCGACGACTTCGCGCGGGTGCTGCTGTGGACGTGGGGACGGTCGCAGGTGTTGCACGACCCGGTGTTTGGCGAATACGTGGTGAAGACGAGCCCGTCCGGTGGAGCGCGCCACCCGGTGGAGGTATATCCTCTGGTCCTGCGGGTAAACGGCGTGGAACCGGGCCTTTACCACTACTCCGTCCGCTGCCATGCCCTGAGCCAATTGCGGTCTGGCTTCTTCGCCGACGAGGCAGCGAGGCTGTGTGCCGGGCAGCAGTGGGTAGCCGACGCAGCAG
Source organism: Longimicrobium sp. (assembly GCA_036377595.1). Taxonomy (NCBI): domain Bacteria; kingdom Pseudomonadati; phylum Gemmatimonadota; class Longimicrobiia; order Longimicrobiales; family Longimicrobiaceae; genus Longimicrobium; species Longimicrobium sp. Next base: position 4,279 of record DASUYB010000189.1, read on the forward strand.
CGGTGTGCTTCATGACCGCCGTCGTGCAGAGGAGCGCATGGAAGTACCGGCAGCCGCATGCGTATCGGGTCATCCACCTCGATGCGGGACACCTCGGCCAGACCTTCCACCTGGCATGCACCGCACTGGGACTGGCACCGTTCACGACCGGCGCGTCTCGTGAAACCGAGGTCCAGCAGTTCCTGGAGATCGACGGCGTTTCCGAAATCCCGATGTACGTAGCAGCATTTGGCGTCCCTGCGACACAGGCCTGACCACCCCTGCATCCGGATCGTACCGGGTTCCCCAATTCACCTGCTCCGCGCACCTTGATCGGGCTGCCTAGCCCGCGATGCGGCGCTCCTGGCGGTCGCCGTAGAAGCGCAGCATCGCCGCCTTCACCGTCTGCCACGGGCCCTTCACCAGCGGCGCGTCGGGAAGCGAGTCGAGAAAGTAGCGCCCGTAGCTCTTGCGGGCGATCCGCCCGTCCAGCACCAGCACCACGCCGTGGTCCTCGCGGCTGCGGATCAATCGCCCGAACCCCTGCTTGAGGCGGATGGCGGCGTGCGGGAGCATGTAGCTCCAGAACGAGTTGCCGCCCGCCAGCTCGATGGCCTCGATGCGCGCCGCCGTCACCGGCTCGCTGGGCACCTTGAACGGCAGCTTGGGGATCACCAGCCCGCGCAGCGGCTGCCCGGGCACGTCCACCCCCTCCCAGAAGCTCGTGGTCCCCAGCAGGATCCCCCGCCCCGACGCGGCGAAGCGCTCCACCAGCTGCGCGCGCGGCGCCTCGCCGTGCACGAACAGCGGCCACTCCTCGTCCACCCGCCGCTGCCGCAGCTCGTTCGCGACGTGCCGCAGCGCGCGGTAGCTGGTGAAGAGCACGAACAGCCCGCCGTCGCTGATCCGCGCGTGCTCGATGGTCGCGCGCACCGTGGCCTCGTCGTGGCGCGGATCGCGGTCGCCGGCGGGGAGCGGCAGGTCGGTGGGCACGGCCAGGAGCGACTGCCGCTCGAAGTCGAACGGCGACGGATAGATGGCCTCGTCCACCCGGTGCTCGTCGGCGAACGGGTAGCCCAGGCCCAGCCGCTGGCGGACGAAGCGGAAGTTCCCCTGCGTCGCCAGGGTGGCGGAGGTGAGGACGACGGTGGGCACCTGCTCGAACACCGACTCGCGCAGCACGTCGGCCAGGTCCAGCGGCGCGGCGTTCAGCGTCAGGTTCCCCTCACGCCCCTCGCGCTCGGGCTGGCGCTCGATCCACCGCACCATCTTGATCGCGTCCTCGCCCGGCCGGAGCGCCTGGCGCAGCGCGTCGCCCGCCGCGTCGACGCGGTTCGTCGCCCCACGCAGCTCGACGAGCTGGGCCTCGAGCTGGCGCTGCATCTCCTCGTCCACCGAGACGCGCTCGCGCAGCAGCTCCATCGCCTCGCGCAGGCTCTTGAGGTGGTCGAGCACGCCGGTGAGCGCGTCGTCCAGCCCCAGCGTCCAGATGGGGTGGGAGACGAAGGTGTCCTCCAGCCGGATCGTCTCCTCTCCCCCGCCCGTGAACAGATCGTTGAGGAAGGAGAAGACGGTGGCCGCCCGCTCGCGCGCCCCATCCAATGCGGGATAGATGCGGTGCTCGATCACGTCCAGCGCCGAGCGCGCGATCAGGTCGTTGCGCACCGCCTTCAGCGCCGAGGCGAACGCGGGGATCAGCCCCTTGCCGCGGTTCTCCAGCCGCCGGAGGATGCGGAACAGCCCGCGCCGCGTGATGCGCGCGCCCAGGTGGCTGGTGGCCGCCTCCTCCAGGTTGTGCGCCTCGTCCAGAACCAGGCGGCGGTACGACGGGAGCACGGCCGGCGCGGTGTAGTTCCCCAGCGTCCGCCGCACGGCCAGGTCGCTGAACAGCAGGTGGTGGTTGACGACCAGCACGTCCGCGGCCGAGGCCTCGCGGCGCGCACGCTGGTAGAAGCAGTCCTCGAAGTGCGGGCACTTCACGCGCAGGCAGACGTCGGTCTCGCTGGCCACCTCGTCCCACACCTCGGCCGACGGGCGGAAGGAGAGGTCGGAGAGCGAGCCGTCCTTGGTGGTCTGCAGCCACTCCACGATCCCCTGCAGCTCCGCCGTCTTCTGCGGGTCGAAGAGCGACGACGCGTTCGCCTTGGCCAGGAGCGCGCGGCGGATGGAGACGTAGTTGGCGCGCCCCTTCACCAGCGCGTACTTGAACGGCTGGCCCAGCGCGCGGCGCAGCAGCGGCAGGTCCTTGTCGACCAGCTGCTCCTGCAGGTTGATGGTGTTGGTGGAGACGACCGTGCGCTCGCGGTTCTGCAGCGCCCAGTGGATGGCCGGCAGGAGGTAGGCGACCGACTTCCCCGTCCCCGTCCCCGCCTCGGCGATCCCCACGCCGCCGTCGTTGTACAGCCCGGCGATCATGCGGGCGAAGTCGCGCTGCTGCGGCCGGTCCTCGTAGCGCGGGTGGCCGATGGAGAGCGGCCCGCCCGGCCCCAGCTGGTCCGCGACCGCGTCGGCGTCGATCGGCTGGAGGTCGCCCGCCTCGGGCGGCTCGACCACGACGTACAGCTCGCTCGCGTCGTTGTCGGTAATGGCGAAGCCCAGCCCCTGCTCGAAGATCCGCGCGGCGACGTGGAGGTCGGCCTCGCTCGGCTCCAGGACCCCTGACGGGTGATTGTGGAGCAGCAGCCCCGGCTGCGGGATCTCCTTCTCGCGGATGAGCGCGAGCACGGCGGACGCGTGGCCGCGCGCGATGGTGCGCGGCTCGTCGACGGTCCCGTCCTCGCCCACCTTGCAGACGAAGCACACCTCGTTGCCGCGCGCCCGCGCGATCTCGCGGCGGATGCGCTCGGCGGCAACGGGCGTGAGGAAGAGGTCGACGGCGGAGCGGGGGGACTTCATAGCCACAAGATAACCACAAACGCCGGCGCGCGCCTGATCTCACGATATATAGCGTGAGCGATCACAGCCCACTGAGCAGATCTATATTCGAATCCTCTAACGAGCCTTCACTTTCAAACTCAAAAACGATGTTTTGACAAGCAAGCGGATCGAACCAAATGCCGACATCAAGCCCTCGAATCAGCGTGTTCACATGTGAAAACAGTTCCGGAGAATTGAAGGGAGCTATCGGATCGTCAGTAAGAAGAACCGGCTTGCCAATGCCTCGCACTACAGGTTCGACTGCCATTACGGCACTCACGTCCTCCTCCGACGTCCAATCATATGCGCAAAAAATTTCATTACCTTTCGTCCTTAGCAGATCGAACAACTCTGCTTCTGAGTGCGATCCGTAAGAAAATACGAATACCTTCTTTGAGAGTTCGGATCCATAAAGTGGTTGGTACTTAGGTGGAAGCGGCACCCCTGAACGCGACGAAATCTCCTCTACACTTGCCTTCAGTATGTCATGAGGGCCGAAGACGATCGAGCGATGAAATGTCATAGTTTTACGTATTGCAATCGCATTATAAGACACGGAGCCGTATTCGCCACAGTATACTGAGTTGATATGCGAAACAAACTGCTTGGCCAGCGGATAAATAATGTTCGCCCTAAACGACGGAAAATCTAAATCATAGCATAGGTCCAACACGGTCAGATATCTCCCACTATCGTCAGAAATCATCTTACGCAATATCTCTCCTTCCCTTTCTTTTGCATCCAAGCAAATAAAGCAGGCTGCGAAATACTCCTGGAGCGATTTGTGCGACCACCGATATTCGCTCCCATCTCTCACGAACAAAGGAACGGTCGTAAGGAGATCCTGCAGGAAATCCGAGCTACGGAATTTAATTCCCTGCGAATACTTCGCCGCTTCGGTTAACACTCGAACTATCTCGTCACGAGAGTACGCCACTTTCCGTAACTTAACAGTTAAGAACGAAAACGATCTAAGAACACGGTGAAACTCCTCTATGTCTAAACCTGAGTGCTTTTCTCGAATGAAGGCACCGGGCTTCGTAAGATCGTGTGTTTCGAATAGGGCATCAAATACTTGGCGATAGAAAATATGTTTCTTAAACGGAATACGAGGTTTATACTCGTATGATTTAAACAGTAACGAGACAAGGAGAGGGTTTTCCAAAAAATCACTAACAGACTCGAGATGAGGTTCTTGCAACGCCGCAATTAGTCGCGACGAGATCTCACCTGAAGTATCATACTTGCGAATTAATGCGAATGCCTCTTCTCGCAATAAGGGAAGTACATCAAATCCAACAAAATCGGAGAAGGTAGCGAGCGCAGCTTCTGGTCTCGACGCCATTACAAAGAAGTTATCAGGCAGTTTCGCAATAAACTGCTGAAGACTATGTGTTACAGGCTCACGCTCCGCAAGCGGCACCTCATCATACCCATCTAAAAAGAAAATAAAATGGCCGCGAGTAAGTAGCTCGATGACAAAATTCCGATCAACAGTCTCGCCGACTGGAGAGAGTTCGGTAATAACAAACTCGATCAAATCCACCTGGCTGGAAAGTTTCCGTAGTTCAACAAAAACAGGTATTCCTATATTCCTCCGGACTGTCGCAAGGAACAAAAACTTCAGCATCGTAGACTTACCCATGCCAGCGGTATCCCGGATAAGCACTCGTGAATGTCGCTCAAGCAGTTCCGGCGGGTAGTCATCAATTAGATACGCTTCCCGCATACGATCCCGTTGAATCCGCATCGGAATGTACAACTCCTCCAAAAGCTTTCGCTGATTCTGAAACACTAAGACATTAAGATAAGAGTGACGCTCGTAGGCGCGATCCAAGTAGTCTTGAAACTTCGAGGCAAAGCTATTCTGGATCAATTCTCGGTCAGTACGATACTTCGCGAGCAATTTGATTAGTGCCGGCTTGAGCCACGTTTCTACTATCGCATTCGTAAACGGGGTAGCCACGGACGCGATACTCTTGACGGTTTCGAAGTCGGGCATCGGATTGGCTTCGTTCAGTGTTCTACGTTGACAGGAACCCGAGGGGCCAATTTACCAAGTCGTCCTGATTCACGCGAATTATTGTTCCCGTCGGAATCAATGCATAGCAAACCAATTCAGGCGCAGAGCGCCACACCTTGTTTCTTCGATACAAGTGGTCCATGTGCTTCAGGTGTGGTCGCCATGATGTTGGTAGGGGCGGCGCCCTTCGCCCAGAGAGCACCAAGCAGGTTGCAGCAGAGCATCAGCATCTACTGCGTTGAGGCATCGTAGACTGCTCATCCGATCGCTTCCGCCGGGTCGCTGCGGTCCAGCGCCTCCAGCAGCAGCTCGAGGTCGTCGTTCGCGACGGCGTCCATCTCCACGAATCCCAGGCGCACGGGCTCGGCGTCATCCTCGGGGCAGCGGAAGCGCGCGGCGAAGACGCCGAGCTCCGTGGGCGCCGGGTGGCCGTAGAGGATCTCCACCAGCCAGCTCCGCCCGCGCGCGTCCTGGAAGATCGCCTTGTCCTTCGTTGTCATCTCATCCCAGTGTGAAGTGTACGCGGGAAGATAGCTCCCGATGATGGAGATGACATCTCCATGGAGACGGGGCACATGGCTTGCCCGACCTTCCAGCGACGGGACCCACCTGACGGAGGACGGGGATGGAGACGCTGCCGCGCGAGATGGTGATGAAGGCGGTGGGGATGGTGCTGGCGGAGGCCTACGAGGGGCCGCAGGACCCGCGCGGCACCTGGTTCGTGAACAACGCCGCCGACGCGGGCTTCTTACCCACGCTCGACGCGCTGTCCGCGGAAGAGGCGTCGCGGCCGCCGCACCCGGGGCGCAGCACGGTGGCGGCGCACGCGGGGCACCTGCGCTTCAGCCTGGAGGTGTCGCGGCGCTGGGTGGCGGGCGAGCGCGGGCCGTTCGACTGGGGGCAGAGCTGGGCCGTGCGCGAGGTGGACGACGCCACCTGGGCCGAGCTGCGCGCCGGCATCCGCCAGGAGTACGCGTCGTTCCGCCGCGCGCTCGGCGAGGCGGGAGAGCTCGACTTCCTGGCCTTCGCCGGCGTGCTGGGCGCCGTTGCGCACGCGGCGTATCACCTGGGCGCGGTGAAGCAGATGGTGCTGGAGCTGCGCGGCGCCGCGCCGTCCGAGCCGGCGGAGGCATCCACGGGAGCCGCATGAGGCAGCCGTTCGAGCGGGCGCTGGTGGGACGCACGCTGGCCGGGCGCTACGAGCTGCTCGGCGTGCTGGGCGCGGGCGGGATGAGCGTCGTGTACGAAGGCATCGACCGCGTGCTCGGCCGTCCCGTGGCGGTGAAGGTGGTGGCGCTTCCCGCCGAGAGCGACGAGATGCGCGACAACCTGCGCGAGCGCTTCCGGCGCGAGGCGGCGTCGGCGGCGCGCATCGCCCATCACCCCAACGTGGTGCAGGTCTACGACTACGGGACCGACCCCGAGCTGGACCTGGACTTCATCGTGATGGAGCGGCTGCGCGGGCGCGACCTGAAGCAGGCGCTGGCGGCGGGCGGCGTTCCCGCGTCCGAGGCCGTGCGCATCCTGCGCGAGGCGGCGCGCGGGCTGTCGGCCGGCCACCGCGAGGGGATCGTGCACCGCGACGTGAAGCCGGCCAACGTCTTCCTGGTGGGCGAGGACGGGCGGCTGGACTACGTGCGCGTGCTGGACTTCGGCATCGCCAAGCCGCTGGAGGCCGAGGGCGACGACGCGCTGACGCTGACCACCGCCGGGCAGCTCCCCCACTCGCCGGCGTACGCCTCGCCCGAGGCGATGGACCCGGATGGCGTCGTGACCCCCGCGAGCGACGTGTACCAGCTGGGGCTGATCGGCTACGAGCTGCTGACCGGCGACCGGCCGTACTCGGAGAGCGAGCGCAAGCGCATCCGCGCGGGCGAGGAGGTGCCGCTGGCCGACACCCCGCGCTGGTCCGCCGTCCCCGCGCCGCTGCGCGCGGTGATCGCCCGGGCGCTGCGGCTGGACCCGGCGGCGCGCCATCCCGACGCGGCCGCCTTCGCCGATGCGCTGGCGCAGGCCGACGACGCGACGCTCCTGCACGTCCCCGACGACCACACCGTCACCGCCGCGCCTCCCATCGACGCTATGCGCGCGGCGCCGGCGTCCGCGCCGCCCATCTCCGTCCCCCCGCCCGTGCCGCCGGAGCCGGTGTCGGACGAGCCGGTGTCGATCCCCTCGCCGGTGCGGCCGGGGCGGCCCTGGTCTCCCGCGATCTGGGGCATCCCCCTCGTCCTTCTGCTCCTCGCCGTCGCGGTCTGGACGGCGCGGCAGCGGGGTGCGCGCGGGGACGGCGCCGCGGCGGCCGCGGACACCGGCGCCATCGCGCAGCTCCACGACAAGTTCCTGGCGCTCGAGGGACAGGCCGCCACTGCGGTCCCCTCGCGCGTGGCCGACACGCCGCGCGCCGCATCGCCCGACACGGCGCCGGCCGACACGATGGCCGAGGTGATGGACGCCGCGGCGGTGCAGCGCGTGGTGATCGACCTGCACGCCGCGTGGTCGGCGGGCGACCTGGACCGGATGATGAGCCACTACGCCGGCACGGTCGACTACTACGACGAGCCGAACGCCAGCCGCGGCTTCGTGCGCCGCAAGGTGGCGGAGACGATGCGGGCCTGGTCGACGCGCAAGATCACGCTGAACCGGCAGGCGGCCATCCTGCTGCGGCCCGACCTCGCCCGCGTGCTGGTGGACAAGGAGTGGGACTTCTCCGGCAACGGCCGGCGCTGGTGGGGCTCCATGCGCCAGGAGCTGCTCCTGCGGGCGGAAGACGGGGATTGGAAGATCGTCTCGGAGAAGTCGGTGGAGATCTATCGACAGCATCAGAGCTAGATCATTGTCGGCGGGCCGATCCCGCTGACGTCATCCCGAGTCATCATACCGGCTGCCGTAATTGATTGTGCATTCCGATCAGATGTCATTCCGAGCGGCGCCGCTGCTCCGAACCTCCAATCGCGCTGATGCCAGGCGGCGCCCGAGGAATCTGTGGCATGCGTCCGAGCGACAGGCGGCCTGTAGCTCGGGAGCCGGCCACAGATTCCTCAGGCGCCACGGCTTTGGCACGGAGGACAGGGCGGCGCAGCGCCTTCGGAATGACATTCCTTCGTCCAATGCACAGTTGATCCTGGAATCCGGTATCATACCCGGACCTGTATTCTGCGCGTTTGTCGGACGGCGTGATGGGGCCGGCCATAGATCCTTCGGCCTGCATCTTATTGTGCAATCACTGATTACGGTTTGACCGGCCTCAGGATGACGTCGGTGTGGGGTCGGGGTTTGGACCATCGGCGAATTCCCGGATCATCGATCAGCCGCTACCTTCCAGCAAAACCCCACCATACTCTCGTCCCGAACCCTATCTCACTCCCATGACCGGGATCAGTCGCAGGGAGTTCCTGGCGGCCACGGCCGCCGCGCTCGGCGCCGGGCTGGCGCTGGGCGACCTCGAGGCCCAGCCGCATTCCCCACGGTGGCGCGAGCGGCGCGACCTGTATCCGCAGGGCGTGGCGTCGGGCGACCCGCACCCCGACAGCGTGATCCTGTGGACGCGGCGCCCGCCCGCGGCCGAGTCCACCGCGTCGCGGCTGACGGTGGAGGTGGCGGAGGACCCGCGGTTCGCGCGCGTGGTGGCCCGCGGGACGGCGGAGGTGAGCGCCGATACCGACTGGACCTGCCGCTTCCTGGCCGCCGGGCTCCATCCCGGACGCGAGTACTGGTACCGCTTCACCGACGAGCACGGGAGCGGGAGCCGCCCCGGCCGCACGCTGACCGCGCCGGCGGACGACGATCCGCGGCCGGTGCGCTTCGCCTTCGTCAGCTGCCAGAGCGTGACCGAGGGCGCGTGCAACGCCTATCGCCGCATGATCTTCGAGGACGAGCGCCGGCCGCCGGAGGAGCGGCTCGGCTTCGTGCTGCACCTGGGCGACTTCATCTACGAGGTCGTGTGGTACCCGGAGGACCGGGCGCGGCGGTACGCGCGCCGCATCCGCGGGCTGTACCGGCTGCCGAACGGCGAGAAGATCGCCGACCTGCACGTTCCCACCACGCTGGAGGACTACCGCACCACCTACCGCGCCTACCTCCTCGACCCCGACCTGCAGGACGCGCGGGCGCGCTGGCCCTTCGTTCCCGTGTGGGACAACCACGAGTTCTCGTGGCAGGGATGGCAGAGCCAGCAGGTGTTCGGCGGGCAGACGCGGCCGGCGCAGACCAGGAAGGTGGCGGCGAACCAGGCGTGGTTCGAGTTCCAGCCCGCGCGCATCCGCAAGCCGGGCGACCCCGCGCGCGACCGCTTTTCCGCGCCACCCGTGCGCGACGTGCCGCTGCGGAGCTTCGACGACCACGGGCTGGGGCTGGAGCCCGACAACCTGGCGGCGATCAGGAGCCTGGAGATCTACCGCTCCTTCCGCTGGGGCCGGAACGTCGACCTGATCATCACCGACAACCGCTCGTACGCCGCGCAGCCGCCGGATACGAGCGCGTTCACCCGGCGCGAGTTCCACTGGGTGGAGCCGGACAACGCGGTGGAGATCCTCGATTCCGGCCGGGCGTACGCGGGCGGCCACCCGCCGGCGACCATCCGCTGGGATGGCCGCGACGTTCCCAACCTGCGCCGCGATGCGCCGCCGCAGTCGTTCCTGGGGCGCGAGCAGAAGGCGTGGTTCCTGGACCGGCTGAGGCGCTCGGAGGCGGTGTGGAAGATCTGGGGCCACTCGTTCGGCACGCTGGTGTGGCGCAGCGACTTCCAGAACCTCCCCAACGGCGCCGGCCCGCGCTGGCCGGGCGAGGGCTACGCGCTGTTCAGCGGCAGCTACTTCGTGGAGCGCGCCGAGATCCTGGACGTGGTGCGCGACGAGCGGATCACCGGGTTCGCGGTGGTGGCGGGCGACCGGCACTCGTTCTGGGCGGGCACCGTCTCGGCCGACCTGCCGCCGAAGCCGTTCGAGCCGCTGGGGGTGGAGTTCATCACCGGCTCCATCTCCGCCTCGGGGATCTTCGAGGCCGCCGAGTACTCGCTGCCGAAAGACGACCCGCTGCGGGCACTGTATCTCCACGACCGCCCCGACGGCACGGTGGCACCGGCGATGAACCTGGCCGCGCTGCACGGCGTCCGCTCCGCGCTGGCGCTGCACGAGACGGGCGATGTGGGGCAGGCGCTGGCGCGAAGCAACCCGGAGGTAGCGCCGCATCTCTCCTTCGTGGACCTGGGCGGCCACGGCTACGCGACGGTGCGCGCCAGCGCGGGCGAGCTGGAGACGGAGTTCGTGTGCATCCCCCGCCCCATCGAGCGCAGCGAGCGCCCGGACGGCGGGCCGCTGGCGTACCGCGTGGTCCACCGCGTCCCGCTCTGGCGCCCCGGCGAGCCGCCGCGCCTCATCCCCCGCGTCGTCGAAGGCGAGCCGCCCCTGGCGATGAAGCATCCGGCGGATTCCGCCGGGTCAAACGAGTAAAAGACTTGATCTCACGCAGGGTTAGCAGAGTCAGCAGAGAAACCGCTGCAGTTCTCTGCTGACCCTGCTGACTCTGCGTGAGACTTTCTGTTTTTTACCGCCGCTCGGCGCTGGTGTCCGTCTCGGCGCCGACGGGGATGGGGGCGTTGCCGGTCACCACGTTGAAGAGCTGGCGGCGCACCTTGCGGATGTGGTTGGGCGCCTTCGGCAGGTAGGTGCGGTTGGAGAGCAGCACCACCCAGATCCCCCGCCGCGGGTCGATCCAGATCGACGTTCCCGTGTAGCCGGTGTGGCCGATGGCGTACGGCGGCGTCTTGCACGGCTTGTGGTCCGGCTGGGTCCCCTCGCGGCAGAACGCCTCCCACCCCAGCGCGCGCAGCCCCGCGCCCGGCTGCACCGTCATGAACGCGCGCACCGTGCTCTCCCGGAAGATCCTCACGCCGTCCAGCGCGCCGCCGTTGGCCATCATCGCCGCGAAGCGCGCCACGTCGTGCCCGGTGGAGAACAGCCCCGCGTTCCCCGTGATCCCCCCCAGCTCGCGCGAGAACGGGTCGTTGGTGCGCCCCGCGAACGGAGTCCCGTCCTCCAGCGTCAGCGTGGGCGCGCAGACGGAGCACCCTAGGCCGGGCTCGAAGCGCGTCTTCAGCATCCCCAGCGGCCGCCACACGCGGTCGCGCACGTACGCGCCGAGCGGGCGGTGCGCGGCGTTGGCGGCGGCAAGGCCGAGGATGACGAAGCCGACGTCGGAGTACAGCACGTCGTCGCCGGGCTCGGAGATCAGCTCCACGTGGGCGACGAGGTCGAACAGCCGGTCGCCCGCGTTCCCCTCGTCGGCCACGGGCACGGCGGCGGGAAGCCCGGCGGTGTGGGTGAGGAGATGGCGGATGGTGACCTTCTCGCGCCCGCCGCCGGTGAAGTGCGGGAGGTACTTCGACACGCGGTCGTCGAGCGACATCTTCCCGTCGTCCACCAGCGCCATCACCGCCGCGGTGGTGCCGACGACCTTGGTCAGCGAGGCAAGATCGTACAGCGTCTCGTCCGCGTCGACGGGCGGCGCCAGGCGGCCCCAGCGGGTGCGCCCCATCCCCGTCTCCACCAGGACGCGGCCGCGCTCGCCGACGGCCAGCGCGGCGCCGGGAAAGCCGCTGCGCCGCACCTCCTTGCGCACGATGTCCTGCGCGGCGGCCAGCGCTTCGGGGGGGATGGTGGTGCGCGGCGCGCGGGCCACGTCGCGCGCGCGGATCTGCGGCACGCTGCTGAAGACGTAGCGGACGCGCGGGGAGACGAAGAACGGGTACGCGAGGGCAAGCGCGAAGACCCCCAGCATCCCCCACGCGACGAGGCGGCGCCGGGTGGAGAAACGGCGGGGCGCGGCGGCGGACTCCATCTCCGCCGCCGCGTCCGTCGGCTCGTCGCCGATCGAATCCTCGATCTCCTCGAGCCGCTCGTCGAGGGCCTCTTCGACGTCCCGATCCGCCACCCCGCCTCCGCCGCTGCGTGTCCAAGGCTGTATCAACCAAGGACATACGCAGGGTGCGCGCCGCGGCTATCCCGCGGGCGCGGGGGGTGGAGCGGGAGGCGGCCGCGGCGCGGACCCCGGTGGGCGCTGTGGCGTGTCGCAGAGGCGGAACGAATTCTTGGCCACGCCGACGCGGCGCGGCGCCATCTCCTCCATGCGCAGCACGGCGGCGTTGGGCGCGGCCAACCCCTTGATCACGCAGAACTTGTCGCGCTCCGCCAGCAGGATGGGGTGGAGATAGAGCGGCGCCAGGTCGCGGATGCGGTCGAACACCACGTAGCGCGCGCCGGCGTCGTGCGCGGCCATGAAGAAGGTGTCCGGTCGCGCGCTGAGCGGATAGACTCGCCCGGGATAGCCGGCGGTGACGTAGAAGAGCGTCGGCTTGCGCGACAGCACCGCCGAGCCCGGGGGGAGCTTGCCGCGCGTCAATTCCGCCACCGTGAAGTAGTCGCGGTACTCCTCGCTCATGCAGCGGAACTTCTCGCCCTGGCGGTACGCCTTGCTGCAGGTGTACCCGACCTGCTCCACCCGCGCCAGTCCGGGGATGGTGAAGATGAAGAGCAGCGCCGCGGCCAGCGCGGGCGCCGCCACCGCCAGCTTCGGCCGCCCCAGCGCCGCCACGCCGTCGCGCACCGCCTCGGCCGCGTAGCAGAGGATCAGCGGGAGGATGGGAAGGACGAAGCGCTCGCCCGTCCACGTCGAGGGCCAGACCAGCAGCAGGGCGACGTAGATCGGCACCCAGAACTCGGCCAGCGCGGGCTTCGACATCCGCCGCCCCCATCCGGCCGCCGCCAGCACCATCACCGCGCCGCCCAGGATGTACCGGTTCACCCCGTTCCAGGTGAGCAGGATGGGAAGGTGCATCCCCTCGTAGCGCATCAGGTTGGTGGCGATGCGCCGCAGCATGCCGCCCGGGCCGATGTTGCCCAGCGCGGGGCGATAGGGATCGACCGCCCAGAGGTGGCTGAGATACCCCGGCGCGCCGTAGATCCGCCCGCGGATCCACCAGGCGATCGCCAGCGGGAGGAAGACGGCCAGCAGCATCCCCAGGTCGCGCCACTTGCGCCGCCACGCGAACCATCCCGCCGCGGCGACCACGAGCGGGAGCCCGGCGGCGCGCGTGAAGTTGCCCAGCACGGTGAAGATCACCAGCACCGCCAGCCAGCGCCCGTGGTGCAGCTCTCGCCCTTCCTCCCCCTCCGCCTCCGGCGCGCCCACGAGGTGCGTCGACGCCCACAACGCCAGCATGGTGAACGCCCACGCCGGCACGTCCGACAGCTCCCAGTGCGACTGCTCCAGCACGCCCGGGCTGATCGCCAGCACCAGCGCAGCGACCAGCGCGATCTGCGGCGTCGACGTGCGCCGCAGCCAGAGGTAGGAGAGGCCGATGCAGAGGGTGGAGAAGGCGAGGACAGCGGACTTCACCGCGATCCACCCCTTCAGCCCCACCAGCGACATCGCGGCGATGATAGCCGGCCAGACGGGGGGATACTGCGTGTGCGGGCGCGCCGCCGGATCCCACAGCTCCAGGTAGGCGTGGCGCTCGACCAGCGACCGGGCGAGCGAGACGTACGCCGCGTTGTCGCCGCCGACGTGCGGGGTCGGGTTGAAGGCGACCAGCGCGAGCACCAGGTGCAGCAGCGCCAGCCCGAGCGCCACCTTCCACGGCGCGGCGGTGAGCACCGCCTGCAGCGGGCGGAACGGCGGCCTCTTCGGCGCCGCGGCGGCGCCGGAATCGGGGCGGCGCGGGTCCGGACGGCGGCCCTTGCTGCGTTTGCGCGTGGAGGGGTTGGGCACTGCGAAGCCGGGACGGATGATGGAGACGGGTGGGATCGGCAGCGAAAAATAACGCCCGCCGTGACGGCGGGCGAGTCTTCGCGTCAGAAGAATCCCTTCTTCCCCCTCCCTCGCCCGTGCCCGCCGCCCCGCCCGCGCCCGCGCTCCTCGATCCGCGGCTCGACGACCCGCCGCACCGGCGCCACGACCGGCGCCGGTGGAGGAGACGGCGGCGATGCGGCCGCGCGCGCCTCCGTCCCCGCCGCGGGCTCCGCGACAGCCTCTGTCGGCGGCGCGACCGCGGTCCTGCGCGGCACGATCAGCTTCGACGCGACGACGAAGCCGTGGTCGGCGCGACCCTGCACGCGCAGCGAGTCGCCGCGCGCCACGCGCCCGATCTCCACCGGATCGCCGTCCTGCGTCGCCGCCTCCGTCGCCAGGCCGATGACCACGCGCAGGTCGGGGAGCGCGCCGTCGTCCGGGCGGAACAGGAGCGCGTCGTGCTCGGGGGAAACGGCGAGGACGACGCCGGGTGTGTCCACCTCGGCGGGGATGCGCGCGTCATCGGCGATGCGCACGCCGTTGGCCATCACCAGCCCGGCCCCGCCGGCATCGATCGTCCGCGGAAAGGCGAGGTGCGTCGCGGGATCGACCGCGAGCCGCTGGAGATCGACCGAGGTGCCCGCCGGGAGGCTGCCGAGCGCGAGGACGCCGACCGTGTCGCCGCCGCGCACCAGCCGCAGCGTCACCGGCCCGGCGGAGAGGTCGCGCAGCACGAACGCGCCGTGCTTCACCTCCGCCTCGCGCTCCGCCTCCACCGCGAACACCGACGCCGGCGCGCGCGCCGAGTCCGCGAAGTCGCCGCGGATGGTGACGCCGCTCTGCCCGCCGCCGCACCCCGCCAGCGGCAGCATCGCCATGGAGATCAGCCTGAACGCATATCGCATGCGGCCGCACGGGGGCAGCAATCGTGCCTTCGGTAGGGAGATGGAGATTGGCGGCGCAACGATCCTACGCGCGGAAGCGGGATTCGGCAGCGGGTGACTCGAAGTGCGAGGGATGCCCATCTCCCAGGTAGTGCGTGAACCATCCCGCGGCGAGCTCGGCCACGCGCTCCAGGGCGCCGGGCTCCTCGAACAGGTGCGTGGCGCCGGGGACGATCTCCATCTCCTTGGTGCACCGCAGCGCCGCGAACGCCGCGCGGTTGAGGCCGATCACGGGGAGGTCGTCGCCGCCGACGATCAGCAGCGTGGGCGCGCGCACCCGCGGCAGCGCCTCGCCCGCCAGGTCCGGCCGCCCGCCACGCGACACCACCGCGCCGACGCGCTCCGGCCGCTCCGCCGCCGCCACGAGCGCCGCGCCGCCGCCCGTGCTCGCGCCGAACAGGCCGACGGGGAGTCCGCGCGTCTCCGTCTGCTCGGCCAGCCAGTCCGTCGCGCCCACCAGCCGCTCCGCCAGCAGCCCGATGTCGAAGCGGAGGTGGCGCGTGCGGATGTCCACCGCCTCCTCGTCCCCTGTCAGCAGGTCGATCAGCAGCGTGCCGAGGCCCGCGCGGCGCAGCTCGGCGGCCACGTAGCGGTTGCGCGAGCTGTGGCGGCTGCTCCCGCTGCCGTGCGCGAACAGCACCACGCCGTGCGCGCCCTCCGGCACGGCGAGGTTCCCCTCCAGCGCCACCCCGCCCCCCGGCACGCGGACGAGCGTCTCCCGGTCGGTGTCCATCACCCCTCCTGCGCCGCGGCGAGGAGCTCGCGCACCTCCTCGTCCGTGGTCTGCGAGAAGTCCTCGTACCACAGCCCCACCGCGTAGAACGGCTCCGGCGTCAGCGCGCACACCACCGCGTCGACCTCCGCGCGCAGCTCGTCGCACGTCTCCGCCGCGGCCACGGGGACGGCCACGACGAGGCGCCGCGGGCGCATGGCCTTCAGCGCCGCGGCGGCCGCGCGCATGGTGGAGCCCGTGGCCAGGCCGTCGTCCACCAGGATCACGTCGCACCCCTCCACGCGGGGCGCCGGGCGGTCGCCGCGGTAGGCGCGCTCGCGGCGCTCCAGCTCCGCCTGCTCGCGCTCGGCCACGCGGTCGATGGCGCTCCGGGGGATGCCGAGCTGGTCGACCACGCGCGGGTTCAGCACGCGCACGCCGCCGGACGCGATGGCGCCCATCGCCAGCTCCTCGTGGCCCGGGACGCCCAGCTTGCGGACCAGGAAGATGTCGAGCGGGGCGCCCAGCGCGCGCGCCACCTCGTACCCCACCGGCACCCCGCCGCGGGGGAGCGCCAGGACGAGCACGTCGCGCGCGCCCGCGTGGTCCATCAGCAGCCGCGCGAGCGTCCGCCCCGCGTCGTGGCGGTCGTGGTAGCGCCCCGCGATCTCCGTCTCGAATGGAAACATCGCCGCCCTCCGCCGCCGGTACCGACGCGCGAATCGCTGCAAGATCGGCTCCGGCGCGGCCATTGCGCGCGAGCGGCCGGCCCCGCGTGGGACCGGCCGCTCGGAGGCAGCGCTGGATGGCGTCTACCGGTCAGGAGCCGGCGTTCCGCCCTGCGTGGTGATGTGCGCCGTCCGGGAACGCCGCAGCCGCGCGCTGGGCAAAGCGGCGAACGGTCGGACTCGGATCGTCGAGCAGCGGCGTGAGCAACTCGAACGCGCTGTCGAGATCATCGCTCGACTTGCAGCTCACCGCGAAGTCCCCGAGCGCCCCCGCGGCGGAGGTGCGCAAATCAGCGTCGTCGCTGCGGGCGACGATCGCGATGATCTCAAGCGCATCGCGCGAACCCTGAAGCCCGGCGACGCATACCGCCTGTGCAGCGAGATCCGAGTTCTCCCCGACCATCTTACGGAGAACGGGCAGAGCCGAAGGTCCCATGGCCGCAGCACGCTCGTAGTCGGGCTCGTCGCCCGCGAATATTTCGAGAAGCTGCTTCCGGATCGCTGTCATCTGCTCATCTCCTCACAAAGAAGCGGGCTCCCGCGGATGACCCCGACCTCCGCAGGGACGAGCTGCGGAGGGAATCGGGTGATCCTTGCAGTCCCCGAGCCAATCATGAGCCTCCGACTGTCATCTACATGTCCGAGTCCCAGGATATGCCCAAGTTCGTGCGCGAGTGTCCACCTCGTGGCGGTGCGGGTAACGAGCGCACCCGGCGCATCCTCGGGGTGCGCCGCACACCCGTTCACCGGACGGAAGGTCCGTTTCACGAAATAGATCACCACCTCACTCGCCGGAACTCCTTCGCGCTCGTCGAAAAGCCGTATCTGATCGGGAGTGAGATCCTCCGGATCACATTGCCCGACGGCAATCACGTCGAGCTCAGGCACATCAAGCGTGGCCTCGGAGCAGACCTCCACGCAAATGCCGGCCTGCGCGTAGACGCGATTCGCCGCGTCGACCATCTCGGCTATCGAATAGTGTAGCGGCTCCGCCAGGATTCGTACATGGATTCGGAGCGTCAGTTCCGGCAGCGGCGCATCCGGGACGGGCATGAACCACCCCCGCACAAGTGAACGGAAGGGAAAGGGGCGACATAGATGCCGCCCTGCTTCCACTCCGTCAAGATTCTTGTGCGACTTGCCGCGTCATGCCGCCACCGGCTCGCCCTCGTCCACGACGGCGGCGATGCGGGCGCGGACGGCGTCCATCAGCGCCTCGGTGCTGGTGGCCGCGAGCGCGGTGACTTCCTCGGGCGGGATGGGGGGGAGGAAGTGGATGTGGATGGTGCGCTGGCTGATGCGCCACGAGCCCTTGCGCATGATCTCGAAGCTGCCGGTGATGGCCGTGGGAACGATGGCCACGCGCGACTCGGCCGCCAGCACGAACGCGCCCTTCTTGAACGGGATCAGCCGCCCCGTCCTCGACCGCGTGCCCTCGGGGAAGATCACCACCGCGCCCGGGCTGTGGCGGATCTTCTCGCCCGCCAGCTTCAGGCTCTCGATGGCCGCCTCGCGGTTGGAGCGGTCGATGGTGATGTGCTCCGCCGCCTCCATCGCCCGGCCGAAGAGCGGCACCTTCATCAGCTCCTTCTTGGCCACGAAGTGGTAGGGCACCTCGATCACCGAGGCCAGCGCGAACACGTCGAACCAGGAGATGTGGTTCGATGCCACCACCTGCGGCACGCCCTCGCGCACGTTCCCGGCGCCGTGGACCACGATGGGACAGCCGCTGGCCCAGATCGTCGAGCGCGCCCAGCGGCGGGTGATCATCGAATACCAGGCGGCGGGACGGCGGCCGCGCAGCGACTCGACGATCACCACCGGGCCCCACCACATCAGCACCGCCAGCGTGACGGCGAAGGTCCACAGGGTGCGGATCACCGCTCCTCCTCGAAATGGCGATAGCCGTGCAGCCCCAGCGGCCGCCGGTTTCCCTCCGCGTCGGTCCACCACACGCCGTCGCCGCCGGCCACGCGGCCCACGCAGCTCAGGCGCAGGCGGAAGGTCTCCTGGAACTCGCGCACGAACGGCTCCACGGCGCCGTTGGGCGCGGTGAAGCAGAGCTCGTAGTCCTCGCCGCCGGCCAGCGCCAGCCGCAGCGCGTCGTCGGGCGAGGCGGCGCGGTGGCGCACGGCGGGGTGCACGGGGATCAGCTCCGGCGCCAGCAGCACCGCCACCCCGCTGGCCGCGGCGATGTGCGCCGCGTCGCCCGCCAGGCCGTCGGAGAGGTCGATCATCGCCGTCGCCAGCCCCTGCTCGGCCAGCCAGCGCGCCTCGCGCACGCGCGGCTCGGGCGCGGCGAAGCGCTTCCGCGCCACCGGGTCTGCCTCCGTGCCGGCCGCCATCTGCTCCACGAACAATCCGGCGGCGCCCAGCTCGCCCGTCACCCATACCTCGTCGCCGGCGGCGGCGCCGGAGCGCAGGACGGGGTGCGGCGCCTCGCCCACGGCGGTGACGTCGATCGCCATCGCCACCGGCGAGCGGGTGACGTCGCCGCCGAGGAGGACCGCGCCGGCGTGCTCGGCGGCGCGGCGGGCGCCCTCCATCACCTGCACGGCGTGCGCCCCCGCGTCCGCCTCCGGCAGCGCGAGGGAGACGAGGATGCCGATCGGCCGCGCGGCGATCGCCGCCAGGTCGCTCAGGGCGGCCGACGCGGCGCGGCAGCCGATCTCGCGCAGCGACAGCCAGTCGCGGCGGAAGTGCACGCCCTCCACCGACATGTCGCACGACAGCGCGATCCCGTCGCCCGCCACCACCGCGCAGTCGTCGCCCGGGCCCACGCGCACGTCGGGGCGCACGTGCGCGTGCCGCGGGAGGAAGCGGCGGATCAGGTCGAACTCCGCGCCGGGCCCGAGTCCCGGTCCGTCGGGGGCGAGGTGGGGCGGACGGTCGCGCATCGTTTGGCGGGAGCGGAAGCGGAACGGCTGGATCGGGTGGACGATACGGCCGGTGCGGGCGGGCGGCAACGCGGGCGGGCGGAAATGTCTGCGGATGAAAGATCGAGATCGCGAGGACGATCGATCCTCACCCCATGTCGCGATCGGGAGACGGCGGCGGCGCGACGGGCGACTCGGCCGGGCGCAGCTCGCGGCGCTTGCGCTCGAGATAGGCACGCATGGGGATGGCGCGCTCCTCCAGGTCGGGCATGCGCGACACCATCCGCTCCAGCTGGAGCAGGTACGACGGGTACTTCGCCATCTCCCTGAGCCGCTCGAGGTGCGGCTGCAGCTTGATGTAGATGGCGACGTGCTCGGTGTTGGCGTCGTGGAACATCTGCTCGGGGATGGCGCCGTGGTTCACCAGCGTGGCCGCCATCTCCCAGTAGGTGGTGACCATGCGGTAGCGGGAGCTCTCCGGTCCGATCCACGCCGCCAGCACCTCCTCGGCCGACTGCGGGAAGAACTGGCTGGCGAACCAGTCGCGCGCCTGCCGCAGCTCGTCGTCCGTCCGCAGCTCGTAGAGCCTGAGGATCAGCTCGGCCGCGCCCTGCGTCTCCGTCATCGTCGCCTCGCCGTGAGGGGTTCGACGCGAAGATACGGCGCGCGCCTCACCGATCCAACAGCGGCCTCACGCGGAAACGCGGAGGTGCAGGGCGAGCACCCCGCGTCTCCGCGCCTCCGCGTGAGAATCAGATCGGCACGTCGGCGCGTCGCCGGCGGGGCAGCCCGGCCGCGCCCTGTGCCCCGGTCATCCCTGCCTGGGCGCCGAGGCGAAGACAGCGAGCGCGGCGAACGAGTTCCTTGACGAGCGGAGAGACGCGGATTAAGTGTATTAGTGTGACTGGTACACCAGTACAGGTGATACACTCGTGCTGATCGATCTCGACCTTTCCGACGGGCGGCCGCTCTACCAGCAGATCGTGGACGAGGTGCGCCGTGCGGTGGCGCAAGGGGCGCTGAAGCCGGACGACACGCTTCCCTCGGTGCGCGCGCTCGCCACGGAGCTGCGGGTGAACCCCAACACCGTGCAGCAGGCCTACCGCGAGCTGGAGCGCGCGGGCGTGGTCTACAGCCGCCGCGGGCAGGGCACATTCGCCGCGCGCCCCGCCGGCGAGGGCGAGCGCGAGCGGCTGCTGCGCGACGTGGCGGAGCGCGCGCTGAAGGACGCCCGCCGCTTCGGCTTCACCCCGCACGAGCTGGCCGGGGCCATCGTCCGCGCGGTCGAGACGGGGGAAGACACCCTTCAACCGGAGCATGCTTCATGAGCCTCCCTTCCCTTCCCGTGCGGCTGGACGCCGCGGAGCTGGCGATCGAGACCGAGGGCCTGGAAAAGCGCTACGCTCCGGACACCCAGGCCCTGGCCGGGCTGGACCTGCAGGTGCCCGCCGGGAGCGTGTACGTGCTGGCCGGACCCAACGGCGCCGGAAAGAGCACCGCCATCAAGGTGCTGCTCGACCTGGTGCGGGCCGATCGCGGCACCGCCCACGTCTGCGGGCTGCGCACCACGGCTGTGCCGGCGCGGGTGCGCGCGCAGATCGGGTACGTTCCCGAGACGGCGGAGACGGCGTACGGGTGGCTGAGCGTCCGCGAGTTCCTGAAGCATCACGCCGCCTTCTACGAGGCGTGGGATGGGGCCTACGCCGACGCGCTCTGCCGCCGCCTAGGCGTGCCGCTGCACGAGCGGATGCGCGCCCTGTCGAAGGGCGCGCTGCGGCGGGTGATGCTGGTGACGGCGCTGGCCCACCGGCCCCCCGTGCTCCTGCTCGACGAGCCCACCGACGGGCTGGACCCGCTGGCGCGCGAGGACTTCTCGGCGCTGCTGGTGGAGCACATGACGTCGGCCCCCACGACGGTGCTCTGGTCCACGCACCACGTGCACGAGGCCGACCGCATGGCCGACCATGTGGGGGTGATCGTGGGCGGGCGGCTGGTGCTGCAGGCCCCACGCGACCTGGTGCAGACGCGGCTGCGCCGCTACCGCGCGCAGGTGCCCGCCGCCTGGAGGGGCGCGCCGGGGCTGAACGGCGACGTGCTGCTGCGCGAGGGCTCGGGCCGCGAGATCGCGTGGACGGTGTGGGGCGACGAGCGCGAGGTGGCCGGCCGCCTGCAGGCCGCCGGCGCGGTGCTGCGCGACGCCGCGCCACTCTCGCTGGAAGACGCCACGCTGGCGCTGCTGCGCGCCGGGAGGCCCGCGTGAGCGCCGCCACGCTGCGCGAGCCGGCGCGGACCGACGTGGTCGCGAGCCACTACCTGCGGCTGCTGGCGCGGGAACGGGGCGTCTCCACCTTCTTCATCCCGCTCTCGCTGATGCTGCTGGGGAGCCTCAATGCGAGCGGGTTCGCGGGGCTCGGGCTGCCGCTGGCGCTGGCATTCTTCTTCCCGCTGTACCAGTGGCGGGGCGGCGGGCGCGACCCGCTGGACGCGGCCATGCCCGTGGATTCGGCGCGGCACCGCCGCATCCGGCTGGCATCCGCCGCCGCCTGGGCCACGCTGGGGCTGGCGGTGTGCGTCGGCGTGTACACCGCGCTGTTCGCGATGGGAACGCACGGGCTGGACGGCTACCCCGCATGGTACCCGGTCCTGCTCCTGGGGTGGGGACTGGCGGCCTACCTGTTCGGCGCGGCCACGTGGCTGCGGGCCGATCGGCCGGGGCGGGCGATGACGCTCGCTTACTTCGGGATTTCCGCGCTGCTGGAATTCCTCCCCCCGCGCTGGACGCACATGCCCCTGGCGCTGGCGAAGCCCGCGGAGATCCGTGCGGTGCCCGCCGCCGGCTGGGCCGCCGCGTGCCTGCTGACGCTTTCGCTGGCCTGCGCCGTATCGTGGGCGGCGGCATCCTCCCGGCCCGGGCTCCCGCGACTGCGCGCCGCACGTCCAGCCGGCCCCCGCGCGAGCGAGACCGTGGATGCGCGCACGCCGGCGGCGCCGGCCGCGTACGTCCCCGGCCTGCGCCGCCCCGCCGGCTTCTTCCGGATTTTGCGGTGCGAGCTTGAGATCGTGGGGCACGGCGCGCGGTGGGCGCTGCTCATCGCGATGCTGACGGCGCTGCAGTCGCTGCGGCTGCGGGTGGACGTCTCCGTGTCCACGGTCGTCCGCATTCCGCTGGAGGGCCGCGCAAAGATCCTGATGGTGTTCAGCACGGTGGCGTTCTTCTGGCCGATCCTGGTGTGGATGGACGACCGCGGCGCCGGGCGCGAGCTGGCCGAGGCGGCACCGGCGGGGATCACCCAGCGGCGGCTGCTGCGGCTGCTGGCTGGCGGGGTGTGGCTGGAGCTGATGGCGCTGGTGGTGGAGGCGGGCGTGGCCTTGGGCGCGTGGCGGGCGGGAGTGATCGCGTCGCCGCTGGGCCTGCCCGCGACCATCGGGACCGGGTTTCCCGCGGGGGTGCTGATGATGTACCTGCTGGGTTCCATTCCCCTGCTCCGCTCGCAGGACCACCCGGTGCGCCGCACGGTGACGTGGTACGTGCTGTTCTCCCTGCTGATCGTCCCACCGGTCTTCATGACCTGGCGGTGGACGTTCTCGCCCGGGGCGGCGCTGTCGGTCATCATGCTGGACCCACCGCGGTACTGGGCTGGCGCCGTGCTGGTGTGGCTGCCGGTGCTGGCGACCGGAATCGTCGCGATGGTGGCCACCGGCGTGGCGCGCGACCGCCGCGAAGGCACCCGTCCCCGGCCGGCGGGCTGACCGGATCACTGGAAGGAGGGCTCACGCGGAGGCGCGGAGAACGGCGGCTTTTCCTCCGCGTCCCCGCGTGAGACACAAGCGCGCCGGCAGCCTCGAGATCAGGCTGCCGGCGCGGTCGTCATCGCACTCTCGCACTCTCGCACTCTCGCACTCTCGCACTCTCGCACTCTCGCACTTCGTTCAGTACGTCGGCGCGTCGCTGGCGGGGAAGCTCTCCACCGAGCCCTCGGTGACGGAGCGGTCGCCGCCCTCGGCGTCGTGGCTCACGGCGCCGGCGGGGATGCCGCCCTCCACCGGCTCCGGCTTCTCCTTCCCGCTCAGCAGCTGCCGCAGCACGTACTGCAGGATCCCGCCGTGGCGGTAGTACAGCACCTCCTGCGGCGTGTCGATGCGCACGAACGCGCGGAAGCTCTTCGCCTCGCCCTCGCCGCTCTCGGGCCGCGCGGTGACGGTGACCTCGCGCGTCTTCAGGTTGGTGGAGATGACCTCCGCCAGCCCGTCGATGTCGAACACCTCGCGGCCGGTCAGCCCCAGCGACCCGGCGCTGTCGCCGCTCAGGAACTGCAGCGGCAGCACCCCCATCCCCACCAGGTTGGAGCGGTGGATGCGCTCGTAGCTCTCCGCGATCACCGCCTTGATCCCCTGCAGGTACGGGCCCTTGGCCGCCCAGTCGCGCGACGAGCCGCTCCCGTACTCCTTCCCCGCGAGGACGACGAGCGGCGTGCCGTCGGCCTCGTACCTCATCGCCGCGTCGTAGATGGTGGTGACCTCGTCCGCGGGGAAGTACGTCGTCCACCCGCCCTCGGTGCCCGGCGCCAGCTGGTTGCGGATGCGCACGTTGGCGAAGGTGCCGCGCACCATCACCTCGTGGTTGCCGCGGCGCGCCCCGTAGCTGTTGAAGTCCTTGGGCTCCACGCCGTGCTCGACGAGGTACTTCCCGGCCGGCGAGTCCTTCTTGATGCTCCCCGCGGGGGAGATGTGGTCCGTGGTCACGCTGTCGCCCAGCAGCGCGACGGCGCGCGCGCCGCGGATCTCCCGCACCTCGTCCGGCGCCTCCTTCGGCATCTGGTCGAAGTACGGCGGGCGGCGCACGTAGGTGGAATCGTCCATCCACTCGAAGCGGTCGCCCTCGGGCACGGGCATGCTCTTCCAGCGCTCGTCGCCCTCGAACACGCCGGCGTAGCTGCGCTGGTACATCCCGCTCTCGATGGCGTGCCCGATGGCCTCCGCCACCTCGTGGTTCGACGGCCAGATGTCGCGGAGGAAGACGGAGCGTCCGTCGCTGCCGGTGCCGATCGGCTCGTTGTACGGGTCCCAGTCGATCCGCCCCGCGATGGCGAAGGCGACGACGAGCGGCGGCGACATCAGGAAGTTCGCGCGCACGTCGGAGTTGATGCGCCCCTCAAAGTTGCGGTTCCCCGAGAGCACCGAGCAGGCCACCAGCCCGCCCTTCTGGATGGCGTCGGAGATCTGCTGCGGGAGCGGCCCCGAGTTGCCGATGCACGTCGTGCAGCCGTAGCCGACCACGTTGAAGCCTAGCTTCTCCAGGTCGCCCAGCACGCCGGCCTTCTGGTAGTACTCGGTGACGACCTTCGAGCCCGGCGCCAGCGACGTCTTCACCCACGGCTTGCGCGTCAGCCCGCGCTCCGCCGCCTTCTTCGCCAGCAGCCCCGCGGCCATCATCACCGAGGGATTCGACGTGTTGGTGCAGCTTGTGATGGCGGCGATCACGACGGAGCCGTGGTCCAGCACCATCTCCGCATCCCCCACCAGCACCTTCTGCGCGTCGGGCGACTCGGGACTGCCCTCGCCCCACACGCCGACCTTGTCCGGTCCCGCGCCGGTGTCCGCGTTGGCCGCCTCCTTCTGGGACGGCACCTTGCGGTCCGGCATCAGCCCGGGGAGCGCGGCGCGGAACGCCTTCTTCACCTCGGACAGCGAGATGCGGTCCTGCGGGCGGCGGGGACCGGCGACGGACGGCTGGACGGTGTTGAGATCGAGGGTCAGCGTGTCGGTGAACACCGGCTCGGGCGACTCGGGCGTGTGGAAGAGCCCCTGCTCCTTCATGTACGCCTCGACGAGGGCGATCCGCTCCTCGGGACGGCCGGTGAAGCGCAGGTAGTCCAGCGTCACCTGGTCGGGCGGGAAGATGGCGCAGGTCGCGCCGTACTCGGGCGACATGTTGCCGATCGTCGCCCGGTCCGCGAGCGCGAGACTGGCGCAGCCGGGGCCGTAGAACTCCACGAACTTGCCCACCACGCCCTTCTTGCGGAGCATCTCGGTGACGGTGAGGACCAGGTCCGTGGCCGTCGACCCCTCGGGAAGCTCGCCCTCCAGCCGGAAGCCGATCACCTCGGGGATCAGCATGGAGATGGGCTGCCCGAGCATCGCCGCCTCGGCCTCGATCCCCCCGACGCCCCACGCGAGGACACCGAGGCCGTTCACCATCGGCGTGTGGCTGTCGGTGCCCACGCAGGTGTCGGGATAGGCCAGCGGGAGCCCGCCGTCGCGCGCCAGGTTGGGGTTCTCGTCGGTGGAAAAGACGACGCGCGACAGGTACTCCAGGTTCACCTGGTGCACGATCCCCGTGTTGGGCGGCACGACCTGGAAGTTGTCGAACGCCTGCTGCCCCCAGCGCAGGAAGGCGTAGCGCTCGCGGTTGCGCCCGTAGTCCAGCTCCACGTTCTGCTGGAAGGCCTCGGGGGTGCCGAAGGCGTCCACCTGGATGGAGTGGTCGATCACCAGCTCCACCGGCTGCAGGGGATTGATCTTCGACGGATCCCCGCCCAGCTCCGCCATGGCGTCGCGCATCGCCGCGAGGTCCACGACGCAGGGGACGCCGGTGAAGTCCTGCAGCACCACCCGCGCGGGCGAGTAGGCGATCTCGCGGTCGGGGGGATTCGACGGATCCCAGGTCGCCAGCGCCAGGATGTCGTCGCGGGTGACGGTGACGCCGTCCTCGCTGCGCAGCAGGTTCTCGAGGAGGATGCGGAGCGAGTAGGGCAGCCGGCTCACGTCGCCGGCGGCGGCAAGGCGGTAGATGATGTACTCGCGCTCGCCGACGCGGAGCGTCGAGCGGGCGCCGAAGCTGTCGGCCATCACGATCTCCAATTGTCCCCGGAGCTTCCGCGATACGCCCGGTGCCGCCGGCCCAATCCGGGGATGCGCGCGGTCGGCGGCGGCGTTGCGGGGGCGAATGTACGCCCTCGCCCCCGCGCGGGAAAGGCACCGTCCGTCGCCCTCCCGGCGGGGAGATAACCCCGGCTGCAAGAGGGGTTCCGGCGCGCGGCCACCTACCAGGGGCGGGCGAGGGCGAGGAGGAACTCGGGGAAGCGGAGAAGGCGCTCGTACGCGTCCGGCTTCAGCTGCCGGAACGCCTCCGACGGCCGCGGCTCCACGATGCGCTCGATGCCGAAGCCGGCGTCCGCGAGCGCGCCGGCGATGGCGGTGAGGGGACGGCGGTAGAAGCGCACCAGGCCCACGCGCGCCCAGTGATCCTCCTCCTGGACCACGTCGAAGTAATCCTCACCGTGCGCCAGGCGGTTGGCGTCGGCGGCGGGGTGGTGGGTGGAGAAGAGGAGCCAGCCACCGGGCGCCAGCACCCGCCGGAACTCCGCCAGCGCCGGCCCCCAGTCGCGCAGGTAGTGGAGCACGAGCGCGCTCACGATCCCCTCGAACGCGCCGTCCGCGGCGAAGTCCAGCGGCCGGCGCAGGTCGGCCGCGCGCACCTCCGCCCGCCCGCGCATCTCCGCCGGCAGCGCGGCGATGCGGCGGCGGGCGTGCTCCACCATCGGCGCGCTGCCGTCCACCGCGGTCACGCGCGCGCCGCGGCGGAGGAGCTGCTCCGTGTACCATCCCCCGCCGCATCCCGCCTCCAGGATGCGCTTCCCGCCGATCGGCGGCAGCAGCGCGAGCACCGCCGGGCGCTCATACAGCGCGTTGTACGGCGACTCGTCGATCGACTCCGCGTACGCGTCGGCGATCTCGTCGTAGCTGAATTCCTGGTCCTGGCGCATCGGGGATGATCTCCGGAGATCGATACGGCATCACCAGGGACGGGCGATGACGAAGATGAACTCGGGGAAGCGGAGGAGGCGCTCGTACGAGTCGGGCTTCAGCTCCCGGAACGCCTCCGTCGGCCGCGGCTCCACGATGCGCGCGATGCCGAGCCCCGCGCCCGCCAGCGCGTCGGAGATGTTGGTGAGCGAACGGCGGTAGAAGCGCACCGTGGCGATCCCGGCGAGGTCGCCCTCCTCCTCGGCGACCTCGAAGTAGTCCGCGCCGGCGGGGAGGCGGCTGGCGTCGGCCGCGGGGTGGCCGGTGGAGAAGAGGAGCCATCCGCCGGGCTTCAGCACGCGGCGGAACTCGGCCATCGTCGGCCCCCAGTCGCGCAGGTAGTGGAGGACGAGCGCGCTCACGATCCCGTCGAAGCTCGCGTCCGCGGCGAAGTCGAGCGGCCGGCGCAGGTCGGCCACGCGCAGCTCCGCGCGGGCCTGCGCCTCCGCCCCCAGCGCGGCGACGCGGCGGCGCGCGTGCTCCATCAGCGGCGCGCTCCGGTCCACGGCGGTCACGTGCGCGCCGCGGCGGAGGAGCTGCTCCGTGTACCATCCCGCGCCGCACCCCGCCTCCAGGATGCGCTTCCCCTCCATCGGCGGCAGGACGGAGAGCATCGCCGGGCGCTCGTACAGCTTGTTGTACGGCGCCTCGTCGATCGTCTCCGCGAACGCGTCGGCGAAGTCGTCGTAGCTGAATTCTTCGTCTGTCTTGTTCATGGGGGAGATGAACGGCGGCGCGTGCGGCGGAGTTTCAGGCCGACAGGAGGAACTGAATGGCTCACACGGAGGAAACGGAGGACAGCTGATCCTCCGTTTCCTCCGTTCCCTCCGTGTGAGACTCTTCCGACGTGCGTCAGGCGCAGCAGAGCTTGTTACCGCAGTTCGTGTTGATGCAGGTGAGCACGTTGTCGGGCGTGGGCGGGATGGGAGCCGTGGAGAACGACTCTACGACGAGGTTCGCCACGTCCAGCTTCATGGTGTCGCGCATTGGATGCTCCATCGTGAGCGTGGATCCGCCAGCCCCCATGGCCGGCGTGATGGGATGGTGGCCGATGACGTTCGCGTATCTGGAACGTTACGGCGCATTGCAAATGTAATTGCCCGACTCACGTCACCGCCAGACTGGAAAATTGTTCTATCGATCTATCGAATTGCGTGGCTAAAGGATTGTAGAACAAGAGGCACTCCCGCTACGCGCAATCCTGGGATCCAGCCTTCGACCTTGTCCGGCGGAGGTATGCGCGCTACGCTTTCAGGCCCGCTCCCGCACGTTCCCCACTTTCGCACCCGCACCCTTGGCGTCCACCGCGTCCGACTACTTCGGCTCGATGATCGAGGCGTACGACTCGCTCGTCCGCCGCGCCGTGCCGCGCTACGCGGAGATGACGGAGCGCCTGGTCGAGTATCTCCCCGAAGATGCGGCGCGCGTGCTGGAGCTGGGCTGCGGCACCGGCAACCTCTCGCTGCGCCTGGCCGCACGCTACCCGTCGGCCGCGATCACCTTCGTCGACGCCTCGGCGGAGATGGTGGAGTTCACCCGCGCCCGCATCGCCGAGGCGCACCCGGAGGCGGCGGCGCACGGGCGATTCGTCGTCTCACGCTTCGAGGAGCTGGAGATTCAGCCGGAGGCATACGACCTCGTCACCTCCGCCATCTCCCTGCACCACGTGGCCGACAAGGCCGCGCTTTTCCGCGCCGTCCGGCGGATGACGGCGCCGGGCGGCACCTTCCGCTTCGCCGACCAGATGTGGGGCGCCACGGAGGCCAACGCCGCGCTCAACTGGCGGCGGTGGCTGGACTTCTGCCGCCAGCCGGGGAACTGCACGGAGGAGGAGATCGAGAGCCTGGTCGCCCACGCCGACGCGCACGACCACTACGAGCCCGTGGCCGACCACCTGCGGATGCTGGAGGATGCCGGGTTCGAGCGCGTGGACTGCGTGTGGCGCAACTGGATGTGGGGGATCGTGACCGCCGAGGCGGTGTAAGCGCTTGAAGATCCTCCGGATCGCGAGACGTGTTCGAAGATGCTCGACCCGGATTCAGCCCTGACCGAGACGGATGCCCCGATGAGCCGTGAAGTGCTGGTGGTGGGAGACAAGGTCCTGATCAAGCCCGAGGAGGATGCCACCAAGACGCCGTCCGGGCTGTTCCTGCCGCCCGGCGTGCAGGAGAAGGAGGCGGCGATGGGCGGCCACGTGGTGAACGTGGGTCCCGGCTACCCCACCGTCGAGCCGCTGACGGACGGCGAGCCGTGGTCGGGCGGCACCCGCACGGGGATGCGCTACGTGCCGCTGCAGGCGCAGCCCGGCGACTTCGCCATCTTCCTGCGCAGCAACGCCGTGGAGGTGGAGATCGACGCCAGCAAGTACCTGATCGTCTCCCACGCCGCCATCCTCCTCCTCATCCGCGACAAGCTCCAGCTGCCGTAAGCGGATCGATGGGAGATGAAGAGCGGGCGCAGAGGCGATGGCCTCCGTGCCCTTGCATATTTCAATCGCAGCCTCAGTATTTTACTTGACTAACTTGACTCAACGAGCATATGGACCTGACCGAGCGCATTACGATCGAACCCGGAAAGCGAAGCGGGAAGCCGTGTATCCGCGGGTTGCGGATTACGGTTCAGGACGTATTGGAGTACCTTGCTTCGGGTATGAGTGAAGACGAGATCCTCAACGACTTTCCGTACCTCGAGCACGAAGACATCCTGGCTTGTCTCGCCTTCGCTGCGCAGCGTGAACGGCGGCTGATGGCGGGTCCGGGCCTGTGAAGTTGCTTTTTGACGAGAACTTGTCACCACGTCTCGCCACCCTTCTGGCAGACATTTATCCCGAATCCGCACACGTTCACCACCTTGGGTTAGGCAAAGCCCAAGACGTTGACATCTGGGCACTTGCCGCCGCTCAGGGGTTCACGATTGTGTCGAAGGATTGGGACTATCACCAGTTGAGCGCGAGGTTTGGGCATCCGCCTAAAGTGGTTTTGTTGCAGATTGGCAACTGCTCCGTACAAGATTCGGCTCGCCTGCTGCGAGAACGCTACATCCTCGTCCAGCATTTTCACGAGAACGAGGACGCTGCACTCTTAACGCTAGGCTGAACGAAACCACTCAGGAGTGAACCACGACAGAACGGGCGCGGAGGCCATGGCCTCCGCGCCCGTTCCATTTCATCTGTCCGGTTGATCCCAGCCTACTCCCCCAGCCCCAGGAACTCGCGCACGCGGCCGAGGATGCCGGCCTGCGTCTGCGGCTCGCTGCAGCGGAAGGCCAGCATCTGTCCCTTGCGGTTGGCGGGGATGCCGAGCACGGCCCCGGCGATGCGCGTGCCGGTGCTGGGGTCGCGCGTGGTCTGCAGTTGGATGGCGTTCGCGCCGATCTTGCCCGCGCGACGCTTGGCGGCGTTCACCATCTGCGACTCGTTGGTCATGTCCGCGTCGCCCGAGGTGTTGATCAGGGCGTAGCGCTCGCAGTTCGCCGGGATGCTGTCGGTGGCCAGGAACACGCGCACCGAATCTTCCGCCACGGGCGCCAGGGTCTGGCGCGGCCCCAGGTAGGTGGCGCTGGCCTGCACGCAGGCCGCCATGGCGAGCGGCGCCAACAGCGCGGCGATCGTACGGATCCGCATTTTGGTTCTCCGGGTGTGGAAACGAGGTTGGGTGGGGATCACCGGCCGAATCATCTCCGGCCTCTTCACTTCCGGGACGGGGCAACATGCGTTCCGATCAGGCGCGCCCGGAGATCAGATATCCAAGTGATTGCGCCGCAATTCCTTGGCAGCTCAGATCGTCTTCGATGCGAATCGTGGCTCGTCCCCGGCGGAGGAAATCCGGTGTCCTTTGCCGCAGACACCGTCCACGTCAGATGTTCCTCGCGGTACGGAACTCGCCTGTGCGGCGCGGCATGACGAAGCGATCTCCATCGCACCGCGGCGACGGGCGGCGGAAGGACGACGGCAGCCGCCGGGCGCTCGTGCTGGGGGGCATCGCGGCGGCGGCCGCGGCGGGCTTCGGTGCGCTCGCCGCCGCGGTCGCACGGCGCGACACCGCGCGGGCGGACGAGAAGGTGCGGAAGCGCACGTCGCCGCGCCGCGGGCACCCGGCGCGCGAGGCCGCGGACGCCATCTCCCCCGTGGGAAAGTGGTGGACGTACATCCCGGCCGCGCTCGCCGCATCGGCGTACGTGGTCCGTGCGGACGGCGCAGCGGACGGCGACGCCGAGCGCTCCCGCCGCGCCGGCGCTGGCGCCATCACGCTGGCGGGCGTGGTGGCGACGGCGCTGAACCACGCGTTCGACCGCGTGCTGCCGCAGCCTCCGGCTCCGCCGGGCCGCCCGTCGCGCCGCAAGCCGGTCTTCCCCAGCGGCCATGCGTTCGGGGCGGCTTTCTGGGCGGGATCGCGCTGGCGGCGGCCTGCGCGGCGGCGTACGAGGCAGCGCGCGAGGGCTAGTCCGCGCCGCCCGGGATCGGCGTCGCGCAGCCAGCGGCGGGTCTCCTCGGTGCCGCCGTTCGCGAGCATGCGGCGCAGCTTCGCGGGATCGACTTCGCTCCACACCAGGCCGCACGACGCGCAACCGAAGCCGTGACCGCCGCGAAACCCGCGGATCGGCAGCGGCAGCCCTTTCGGGAACGTCCAGAATCGCAGCCCTTCCGGGTAGAAGGAGGTGACGTCCGCGCCGATCCGGCCGCGCACGACGAGCGCGGATTCACATCGCGGGCAGGCCGGCGTCTCGCTCATCGATCTCCCTCGACTCGGACAGATTCATTGCGCTTCTGCGTGGTGGTCGTGCATTCCCCGGCTGTCCCAACAGCAATGAATCATATCAACACGGAGGGAACGGAGGAGTGAGGTGGGTTCCTCCGTTTCCTCCGTTCCCTCCGTGTGATTTCAGTGATCACGATCCGGATGCAGAGTCCGTCCGCTCCGGTCACCAATTTTCGATCAGCAGCCGCTCGTCCAGCCGTCCTGGTCACAGTCGCAGACGGTGTGGTTGCAGGTACCGATCTCGGAATTCGTCGTCGTGGTGTCGCCGCACTGGGCCGGCTCCGATCCGGAGGTGCAGATCCCGTACGGGATGGGCAGCGTGTACGTCGCCGAGCGCGCGTGCACGGTCCCGATGCGTGCCTTCAGCCCGGACGTGACCGCGAAGCTGTCGACGTGGAGATCCTGCAGGTCGAGCCTGATCTTGCGCATCCTTCCTCTCCTGTGTTGTGGGGGATTGGAGCAACGACGCGATTCAGGGCGACGCGGCCGGCGGCTGCCAGTCGCGCCCCAGGATCACGGTGACGTCGAGGATGAGATTGGTGTCGCGGTTCGATTCCACGCGCTGGATGCCGAGCGCGTCGGCCACCTGCCGCGCGACCTCGATCCGGCCGACGCGGTCGACGACGACGGACGATTCGGGAGATGTGCCGCGCGGCGCGTTCCCGGTCTCCACCACGTCGAAGCCGTGGTCGCGCAGCACGTCCGTCGCGCGGCGGGCGAGGCCGTGCGTGGGCGTGGCGTTCAGCACCTGCACGCGCACGCGCTCGGTGGGAGCCCGCACAGACGTACGCTGCGCGCTGTCCGACGACGCGGCGGGCGCGACCACGGACGGGCCGCCGAAATGCTGCCACGCGCCCCACGCGAGCGAGCCCACCAGCACGGCGACGGCGACGAGCGTCACGAACAGCCCGACGGTCTGCAGCCGACCGCCGCCGCGCGCGGCGGAGCCGCCGCTACCGCGCTTCGGCTTCGACCTGGGCATGGAACGCCTTCGTCTCGGGGTGAACCGTGCCGCCGCCGCGCATCACGTGGCCGATGCGCGACTCCACCACCTCGCGCAGCACGGCGTCCATCTCGCGCGGCATGCGGCGCCGCAGTTGCTCCGTCCACTCCGGCGCGAAGGTGCGGCCGGGCTCGAGGAAATCGGCCAGGTACAGCGCGCGCCCCAGCGTCCGGAAGCGCGGGCAGCCGAGCGTGTGGCAGCGCACCGCGTCCAACAGTTCGTCGTCCGCGTCGCCGGCCAGGCGCTCGGCGGCGGCGGGGCCGTGCAGCAGCTTCCCCGGCAGCTCCCGGAACTCCGCGGGAACGAGCGGCCGCAGCTCGTCCGGGTCCGCGTCCCGCAGCGCGTCGTGGAGGTAGCCGGCGGCCGCCCAGCGCGCGACTTCGTCATCCCCCAACCCCAATTCCGTCGCCCACTCGCGCATCAGCGCGGCGACGCGCGCCATGTGCTCGCGGCGCGTGGGCTTGGCGCGCGTCCAGTCCGGCAGCCGCCCCTCCGCGGCATCGCGGACGAGCGGCGAAAGATCGGTCGAAGTCTGGGAGGAAGCGGACATGAAGAGGACGAGAGATTCGATCGGGTGATGATACGGAGCGCCCTGCGGGGTTGTGTGCCCGGCCGGCTATAGATCCTTCGGCCTGCAAGCGATTGCGCGGACGCCGATTACGGTCTGGCCGGCCTCAGATGACGTCGTCCGGGCGTCGTCAGCCAGGGCGCGAAACCGTCCCGCGCGCGACGATGCCCCGGCAGCAGATCACCGCCGAGGCATCGTCCTCAATCTACCGAATCCCGCCGTGCGGCGGAACCGCGGCCCGTCAGGCGCCCACCGCGCGCACCCCGTCGCGGCTGATGCGGTTGTGCTCATCGACGAAGATGAACACGGGGCGATACGTCTCCATCTCCTGCTCGGCGTACTGGCCGTAGGAGATGATGATCACCTTGTCGCCGGGGTGCGCCAGGCGCGCGGCGGCGCCGTTCAGGCAGATCTCCCCCTCCCCCGGCTCGCCGGGGATGACGTACGTCTCGAAGCGCGCGCCGTTGTTGACGTTCACCACCGCCACCTGCTCGTACTCCAGCAGGTCGGCGGCCTCCATCAGCACGGGGTCGATGGTGATCGACCCCACGTAGTTCAGATCCGCACCGGTCACGGTGGCCCGGTGGATCTTCGACTTGCACATCGTGCGGTACATGAGTCGATCCTCTGGGCGATGTTAGTCCTGAGTCCTAAGTCCTAAGTCCCAAGTCCCTCTGTCCCTCACTTAGGACTTAGGACCCAGGACTTAGGACTTCTGTTACGGCAACACGCAGTTGTCGATCAGCCGCGTCCTGCCGACCCGGGCCGCCACGGCACAGAACACGCAGTCGGCGGCCCGCTCCACCGGCCCGAGCGTACCCGGATCGACCACCTCCGCGTACTCGGGCTCCACGCCCTGGACCGATATCCCCCTCCACAGCGCGTCGCGGATCACCTTCGCGTCGCGCTCGCCGCCCGCGTACAGCGCGCGGACGTCCTGCAACGAACGAGAGAGCGCCAGCGCGGCCGCTCTCTCGTCGGCAGAAAGATACACGTTGCGCGAGCTCATCGCCAAGCCATCGGGCTCGCGCACGATCGGCGCCACCTCGACCCGCACCGGCATGTCGAGGTCCGCCGCCATCCTCCGGATCAGCACCGCCTGCTGCAGGTCCTTCTGCCCGAACACCGCCACGTCGGGGGTGAAGATGCCGAACAGCTTGGCGACGACGGTCAGCACCCCGCGGAAGTGCCCCGGCCGCGTGCCGCCGTCCAGCCGCCCGCCGATCTCTTCGTCGGGGACCACGGAGACGCGCGGCTCGCCCTCGGGATACATCTCCCGCGCGGACGGGGCGAAGACGAGCTCCACGCCGCGCGACGCGGCCAGTGCCAGGTCGCGCTCCAGGTCGCGCGGATAGCGGTCCAGGTCCTCCGTGGGCCCGAACTGCAGCGGGTTCACGAAGATGGACATCGCCACCACCTCCGCCTGCTCGCGCGCCCGGTCGACGAGCGAGAGATGGCCCTCGTGCAGGAAGCCCATCGTCGGCACGAGGCCGATGCGCCGCCCCGCCGCGCGCTGCTGGGCGACCCAGTCGCGCACCTCCGCCTTCGTGTGGACGAGCACCGGCGCCGCGGGCGGGCAGACGGCGACGGCGGCGTCGATGGCCGCGGCGGCGGCGAGGGCCTCGGCGCTCATTCGAAGGTGTGCTCCGCCGCGGGGTACTCGCCCCCCTTCACCGCCTGCACGTACGCGCCCACGCCGTCCGACACCACCCGGCCCGCCTCGGCGAAGCGGCGCAGGAACTTGGGCCTGAAGTCCGTGTTCAGCCCCAGCATGTCGTGCAGCACCAGCACCTGCCCGTCGCACCCCGCCCCCGCGCCGATGCCGATGGTCGGCACGGAGACGGACGAGGTGATCTCCTCCGCCAGCTCGCCGGGCATCAGCTCCAGCACGATGGCGAAGGCGCCCGCCTCCTCGATCCGCCTGGCCTCGTCCAGCAGCCGCCGCCGGTTCTCCTCGCCGCGCCCCTGCACCTTCACCCCGATCACGTTCACCGACTGCGGGGTGAAGCCCAGGTGGCCCATCACGGGGATCCCCGCGTCGACCATCGCCCGGATGGTGCAGGCGATGGCCGGGGTGCCGCCCTCCAGCTTCACCGCGGCGGCGCAGGTCTCCTGCAGCACGCGCCCGGCGTTGCGGACGGCGTCCTCGCGGCTGACCTGGTAGGTGAGGAAGGGGAGGTCGACGACCAGGAGGGCGCGCTCCACCCCGCGGCGCACGGCGCGCGCGTGGTGGATCATGTCGTCGAGGGTGACCGGCAGCGTGGTGTCGAGCCCCAGCACCACCTGCCCGAGCGAATCGCCGACCAGCACGACGTCTACCCCCGCGCCGTCGACGAGCTTGGCGAAGAGGTAGTCGTATGCGGTCAGCGCGGCGATCTTGTCGCCACGGCGCTTCATTTCGCGGAGGTCGGGCACGGTGACCCTCCGCACGCCATTCCCGCGCTGTGTGGACATTTCCCCAGTCTCCCGGGCCCGGCCATTCCGAGATGCCGCCGGGCCAGACGATGTCCATGGTAGCGGGTTGACGTGCCTGAATTGTAGGAAGATGTTCAGGCCGTGTCAAACGCCCTCCGCTTCGATCCGCCCCTCGTCGGTGTCCTGGCCACCGAGCTGGCCGCCGCCCTCAAGGGCCGCTCCGCGCACCCGCTCCCCGTCTTCGACAGCGACCTGTCCGCCACGCTCCTGCTGGACCGCGGCGAGGCGCTGCGCTTCGACCTCCACCCCATGCGCGGCTGGGTGCGCATCGTCCCGCGCCCGGAGGGGATGGAGGCGCGCACCCCGGACGCGCGCATCGTCCGCGTATCCGCGCCCGACGACGAGCGGCTGCTCAGGATCGACCTGCACGAGGGGAACCGCTTCCGCGGCGGCACGCGCGCGCTGGTGATCGAGCTGCACACCAACCAGTGGAACGCGCTCCTGGTCGACGCGGCGGACCGGCGCATCGTCTCGCTCCTGCGCACGCGCGAGGCGGGGGGACGCGTCCTCCGCACCGGCGAGGTCTACCATCCTCCCGAGCCGCACCGCCGCTTCTCCGCCGGCCTCGCGTCGCGCGACCAGGCGCACGCGGAGTGGATCGCCCGCCTCGCCCCCATCCCCCCGCACGAGCGGCGCGGCGCGCTCCTGCGCCACTTCGCCGCGACCAGCCCCATCAACGCCGCGTCGATCCTGGGCGATGCGTCGCAGTCGGACGATCCCGCCGCGCTGGAGGCGGCGTTCGAGCGGTGGTGGGCGATGCACCGCACCATGATCTCCCCCGTGCTGCTGGAGACGAAGCACGGGCTGCAGCCCTATCCCCTGCTGCTGAAAGGCGTTCCCGCGCGCCGCGCGCCGGGAGAGTCGCTCCTTGGCGCGTTCGCGCTGGTGGCGGAGATGGGCGAGACGGGGGAGACGGAGCGCGACCGCGCTGAGTTGCTGGAGCGCGCGCGCCGGCGCCTCGTCTCCGCCCGGCGCCGGCTCGAGCGCCTGGCCGCCGAGCGGGCGAAGGTCGGCGAGGCGGAGCGGCTGCGGCGCCACGCCGATCTCCTGCTCGCGAACGCCGCGCGCGTACAACCCGGCGCCGAACGCGTCACCGTGTACGACGAGGAAGGGCGGAGATTGAAGATCGCGGTCGATCCCGCCCTGAAGCCGCACGAGTACGCGGAGAAGCTGTACGAGGATGCGCGCCGCCGCTCCCGTGCCGAGGCGCGCCTGCCGGAGCTGATCGAGCGCGCCGAGGCAGAGGCGGCGCGGTGGGAGACGGCCGCCGCCGCGACCGAGGCGGGCGAGGTGCCGGCGTGGGTGGAGGGCGCGCTGGCCCGCGCGGAGCAGCGCGAGGCGCGCGCGAAGCCGTCGCAGCAGGGGCCGCGCGTCCCCTACCGCGTCTACCGCACGTCGGGGGGATTGGAGGTGCGCGTGGGGCGGACGTCGAAGGACAACGACGTGCTCACCTTCCGCCACGCCTCGCCCGAGGACGTGTGGATGCACGCGCGGCAGGTGCCGGGATCGCACGTCGTGCTGCGCTGGAGCGAGGAGGGCGCGCCGCCCGCGCGCGACCTGGAGGAGGCGGCGGTGCTGGCGGCGCTGCACAGCAAGGCGCGCTCGTCGGGCACCGTCGCCGTGGATTGGACGCGCCGCAAGTACGTCCGCAAGCCGCGCGGCGCCCCGCCGGGACGGGTGAGTGTGCTGCAAGCGAAGACGGTTTTCGTCGAGCCGGACGCCGCGCTGGAGGAGCGGATGCGGGAGGAGACGGGATGATGTGAGGGGGCGAGGTCGGGACGGGCGGGTAAACCCGCGGCTGGAACATTGGGAAGCCTGCTGCGCAGGCTGCGGTCGACGCTTCCGTGCGAGCCGGCGATCGGCGAGCGGTTGAAGGAGGAGAGAGACTGATATGACGCAGCCGCGGACGCTGGCCCGCTCGGAGCCGGACTGCTCGGCGTCGCTCGACGGCTTCCTGCGGCGCCTGGCCGAAGCCGCCGCGTGGTGCGACGCCCGCGCCGACGCCGCGGACCCGCGCGATTCGCCGCGCCACGAGCAGCTCCGCCCGCCCCTGCTCTCGCGCGACCCTTTCGCGGCGGTGTGGGCGTCGCCACCCGGCGCGAGACCATGCTGCGGCTCGCCCGCCAAGTCCGCACGCTGCCAGCTGGCGGACGCCTCTTGGTCTACTTCCCCGAAGCCGAACTCAGCGACGGCGCCGCCGAGGTCGCGACCGGCGGGTTCTTCGACGTGTTCAACTGCCCGCCGTGGGACACGTGGCTGGCGTTCATAAGTGATGCGAATCCAGACCCGTCATACAGCAGCTATCTGATCGCGTATGTCCCGCCGGTGTTGCTAGAGCTGTGCGCCGCCGGCATCGAGGTGAACCCCGAGCAGTGCATCGTCGGCTCGAAGACGCCGAGGTGGCATTACACGACCTGGTGCGGAGGCGTGCACCACAACTGCTGTGGTCGGGGTGAGCGTCGAGCCCAATGCCGTGCTGAAGAGCGGACACGTCGGATGAATTGCACGCCTGAAGCTCCATCTCGGCATGCGGCTATCTGCGCCCCCTCCTGAATCGCTGGCCAACCTTGATTAGATAAGCAACCTCGCGACCTGGTGCGGCAGATTCGGCTTCAAGTAGCGCAATTCGCCGCTGCCGAACTGCAAAGAAGGCCTTTACAGCGGCCCCCGGTCTGAATCTCGCCAAATTCTCTAATGTTTCTCCCACGACTGTCAATACCGTCTCCATTATTCCACTGCTCTGCTTCAACCGGTGCAAGCGGACGTGGCTGATATAATCTGCTCGCAGATCTTCTAATTCCTCTACGATCTCCGCCGGGGAAGCTGTAGCCGCGGAAACTTTACGCATCCATTTACGAAGACGCAGGCAGTCTTGCCTTACCAATTCATCGGATCGGAAGTCGACAACTTGCTCCCAAGATACGCTCTCGTCAGGAAGTGGTAGCTCGTTGAGAACGATTTGAATCACAGGCTCGGTAGCTACACCTTGAAGCTTCTCAGAAGCAAGGGCTGCCTCAAGATGCTTGATAGCCAACTCAACCGGTCGAAGATCCAACAGATCCTCGGTATACTCCACGGCTGTTGGCGCGGCTCGCAACGACGCCGATCGAACCTCTGCGGGAAGTGATCGCAAAAATCCTAAAGCACGCCCGAGGTCCGGAGCACTTAGTGAGTGACTTAGGTTTGATGATTCGACGAGTGGAACTGTTCTGCGTTGAGTGTGGTGTTCGACGAGAGTAGCAAGGACACGAAGACCTGAGCTGCGTCCGTAATCCTCGAACGAAGCAAGATGCTCGATCTCCAGCGGGTCGATCGGGCGCCTGAGTGATAATCCGTGCAATAAACTATGTGCAGCGGCCACAGCTCCAAGCCATTGAATTCGCTGAATCGCGGGATCGTCCTCTGAAACGGCCAGCATGTGTTCAGATTGGACACCAAACACAAGCTCGTTCTCAAACAACCAATGGAGATCTGCTCTTTCGCTATCCAAAACGGGATATGCGATTTCCGAGTTGAACATTGGGACGCCAATCCGATCAAACAGCAGGAAATCGCGTTTCCGGAGGGGCGCTTGGCGCGGGTCCTTTACGGCAAAGAAGGTATCCATTTCACTCGTGTTGAAAGCCGCTTTAGATGACAAGCATCGCGTCCCCGTACGAGAAGAACCGATACCCGCACTCCACCGCCTCTTCGTACGCCCGCATCACAAGGTCGTATTCCGCGAACGCTGCCACCAGCATCAGCAGCGTCGACTTGGGGAGATGGAAGTTGGTGATGAGGTGGTCGACGGCGCGGAAGCGGTACGGGGGGCGGATGAAGATGTCGGTCCACCCCTCGCCGGGGTGGACAATGCCGTGCTCGTCCGTCACCGTCTCGAGCGTGCGCGTGACCGTGGTGCCCACCGCCCAGAGGGCGCCGCCGGCGGCGCGGACGGCGTTCAGCTCCTCGGCGGCCGCGGCGGGGACGTGGTACCACTCGCTGTGCATGCGGTGCTCGGCGGGGTCCTCCGTCTCCACCGGGCGGAAGGTGCCGACGCCCACGTGCAGCACCAGCCGCACGATGCGCACGCCCTTCGCCTCCAGCGCCGCCAGCAGCCCGGGGGTGAAGTGCAGCCCCGCCGTGGGCGCCGCCACGGAGCCGCGCTCGCGGGCGTAGACGGTCTGGTAGCGCTCGCGGTCCTCCTCCGTGGCGCGGTGCTGGACGTAGGGCGGCAGCGGCACCTCGCCGTAGCGGTCCAGCGCCTCGGACAGCGGCAGGCGCGTGTGCAGCCGCACGATACGCTCGCCGCCGGGCGTGCTCTCCAGGATTTCCACCCGCAGCTCGTCGGAGACATCTACCGAGCGCCCGGGCTTGAGCTTGGCGCCGGGGCGGACGAGCGCCGTCCACGTCTTCTCGTCGCCGCCGTGCGGGGTGAGGAGGAGCACCTCGGCTTCGGCGCCGCTGGCCCGGCGGCCCAGGAGGCGCGCGGGGAAGACGCGCGTCTCGTTCACCACCAGCGCGTCGCCGGCGGGGATGTAGTCGACGAGGTCGGCGAACACGCGGTGCGCCAGCTCGCCCGTGGCACGGTCGACCACGAGCAGGCGGCTGGCGTCGCGGCGCTCGGCGGGCGCCTGCGCGATCTGCTCGGGCGGAAGGTGGAAGTCGTAGTCGGAGGTGCGGTAGCCGCGCTCCGTCATCGCGGAACCGCAGTGCGAAAGTGCGAGGGTGCGAGAGTGCGAAAGTGTCGCGGCGCGTCGACGGACTGTGGTGCGGACGCGGCTACAGATTCCTCGGGTGCCGCCGGAATTCGGCGCGGGGATGGATTCGGCGCGGCGGCACCGCTCGGAATGACAGGCTTGGGGGCACTCAACCGACCACCGCGCCGACGAAGTCCGCGAAGGCGGACTGCGTGTGGTTGTAGCCGCGAGTTTACTCGCACACCGCGCTCCTGGCCATCCCACGCACAATCTCCATCTCCATCTTCATCCCACGCCCCATCCCCATCCCACGCACAATCCCCATCCCCCCATCTCCATCCCCCGTCACGCGTCGAAGAGGCTGCTCTGGGGGCCGTCGCCGCGGTTCTCGACGGGGGGCGCGTAGCCCATGCGGCGGTAGGCGAGCGACGTGGCCACGCGGCCGCGCGGGGTGCGCATCAGGAAGCCGTTCTGGATCAGGAACGGCTCGTACACCTCCTCCAGCGTCCCCGAATCCTCGCCGATCGCCACGGCCAGCGTGTTGAGGCCGACCGGACCGCCGCCGAACTGCTCGATCAGCGAGCGCAGCACGCGGTTGTCCATCTCGTCGAGGCCGAACTCGTCCACGTCGAGCATCTGCAGCGCCTTGTCGGCCACGTTCGTGTCGATCACGCCGTCGGCGCGCACCTGGGCGTAGTCGCGCACGCGGCGCATCAGGCGGTTGGCCACGCGCGGCGTCCCCCGCGATCGCTTCGCGATCTCCATCGCCCCCTCGGTCGTGCAGCGGACGCCCAGGATCTCGGCCGTGCGCGCGACGATGAAGGCCAGCTGGTCGACCGGATAGTAGTCCAGCCGCTGCACGATCCCGAAGCGCGCCCGCATCGGCGGCGTCAGCAGCCCGAAGCGCGTCGTCGCCCCCACCAGGGTGAAGCGCGGCACGGGCATGGTGATGGTCTGCGCGTGCGGGCCCTCGGAGAGGCGGATGTCGATGCGGTAGTCCTCCATCGCCGGGTAGAGGAACTCCTCGATGATCGGGCGCAGGCGATGGATCTCGTCGATGAACAGCACGTCGCCCTCGGAGAGGTTCGTGAGCG
Source organism: Longimicrobium sp. (assembly GCA_036377595.1). Taxonomy (NCBI): domain Bacteria; kingdom Pseudomonadati; phylum Gemmatimonadota; class Longimicrobiia; order Longimicrobiales; family Longimicrobiaceae; genus Longimicrobium; species Longimicrobium sp. The sequence continues at coordinate 45,620 of DASUYB010000189.1, forward strand.
TGCTCACCAGGTCGGCCGGCTTCTCGAGCACCGGGCCGCTGGTGAGCTTGATGTTCACGTTCATCTCGCGGGCGATCAGCATCCCCAGCGTGGTCTTCCCCAGCCCCGGCGGGCCGTAGAGGAGGACGTGGTCCAGCGGCTCGCGGCGGCTGAGCGCCGCGTCGATGGCGATCTTCAGCGACTCCTTGGTCTTGGGCTGCCCGATGAACTCCGCCAGCCGCTGCGGCCGCAGGCTGAGCTCTGCGGTCTCGTCGTCCCCCATCGCCTCGGGGGTGGTGATCTCGGAGCGCTGCGGGTCCACGGAGTCGCGCGTCGGGGCTGCGGGAGAGCTTCGGGTTACGCGCGGAAACTACAGGAGACGGGGGATGGGGGACAGGGGACGGAGGACAGGGGATGGCCGATTCAATACACGAACGGAACCAGCCGCTTGCGTGTCTGCATGAACCGTTCGTACGGCTCGCCGATCGCGGCCAGCAGCGCGCGCTCCTCGACCCGGATCCGGTACATGTAGACGGCCAGGGAACCGGCCGCGAACACCAGCGCCGACCCCCAGCTTCCCAGCGCGAGCCCGAACGCGGTGTTCATCAGGATTCCCGCCGTGTAGGACGGGTGGCGCAGGAGCGCGTACGCGCCGCGGGTGACGACTTCCTGGCCGGGAGCCGCTCGCACGTCGCCGGTGAAGGACGTGCCGAGCATGCGAAAGCAGTGACGCCGCAGGAGGCTGCCGGCAACGAGCAGCGCGATGCCGGCGAAGAAGGCGGCGGGACGCAGCGCGGGCGAGAACTGGAAAGGCCCGAGCCAGGCGAGAGGAATCCCGATGAGGAACGCCGCCTGGCCGCCGTACAGGATCACCTGGAGCGATCTCGCGTCGGATGCGCCGGCCGACCGCTTCGCTCGCCGGATGATGCCGAACTCGGGGCTGAACGCCCACACCACGGTGGCCCAGTACACGGCGGCGTAGGGCCAGACGAAGAGCAGCGGCGTCATCACGTCTCCACGGCAGCGGGTGCTCCGGCCGAATCCGGCCGCCGAGGGGCCCTACGTGCCGCAGCGCATCATCGTTTCCGCCGGACCGGAGCATGACCGATCCGGCCGGTCCACCGTCAGGCAGCGGCGGCGTCCCGGCGCGACCCGCTACTTCGCCGTCGCCCTTGCCAGCGCGTGGCGGATGAGCTCGGGGGCGGTGAGGTTCGCGCCCTGCTCGGCGACGACGGCGCGGACGGCGCGGTCGGCGTCGCCCTGCGTCAGGCCGAGGGCGATCAGCGCGCGCAGGGCCTCCTCCACCCCCGGCGTGCGCGCGGCCATCGCCGACGGCGCGAACGCCAGGTCGTCGAGCTTCCCCGAGAGCTCCACGGCGATGCGCTCGGCCGTCTTCTTCCCCACCCCGCTGACGGCGGTGAGCGCCGCCACGTTGCGGTCGCGGATGGAGCGCACCAGCATCTCCGCGCTCATGGCCGACAGCAGCGCCAACGCCAGCCGCGGGCCGACGCCGGACGCGGAGATCAGGCGCGTGAACAGCGTCCGCTCCACCTCTTCCAGGAAGCCGTAGAGCGCCTGCGCGTCCTCGCGCACCAGGTGGTAGGTGCGCAGCGTCACCTGCTCGCCCAGCTTCGGCAGCCGCTCGAACACGGTGGTGGGGATGAAGACCTCGTAGGCCACGCCGCCCTGGGTCATCACCTCCACGCGCTCCAGGTCGCGCAGCAGCAGCTCACCGCGGATGCGGGAGATCATCTCGTCCGGTCAGTGTGGGATGTGGAGATTTGCCCGGTGGCCGGGGATCGAACCCGCAGAGGCAACAATGCAGGCGGGGCGCCCCTGAAACCAGAGGCGTCCCGCTCTCACTTCCAGCGTGCCGCCGTGATTGGAGCCGGCGCCCGCCGCGGTAGAACGCGCGGCGCTCCGCGGCTCAGCAATCGTTGGGGAAGCACAGGCTTCGGTTGTTGGTGCCGACCTCGGTGATGCAGACCACGTCGGAGTCGGAGTCTTCCCTGGTCAGCTCGTAGATCGTCCAGGTGACGATAGGTACCAGCAGTGTGGGTGTCGTGGCGTCCGCCCGGCCGCGGACCGTGCCCCGGCCGGCACGGGAACCGCGCTCGACGGCGAACGACTCCACCGTCAGGGCCTCGAGGTCGAGCTTGAGCTTTCTCATCTGGGCCTCCATGGTGGGGGGGGGAGGAGGGACCCGCCGGCAGCGGCGGCTGCTTCCGCTGGCGGGTTCGGTGGACGGCAGGCGGGGCTGGATTCGCGAATCTGGACCTACGGAGTCTTTGGCGCCCTACAAGGTTGGAGGAGTGACGCCCGAAGGGCAAGGAGGCGGGTTTGCGGGTCACGGCGGAAGCGCGGATCCACAACATGGCGACGACGAGATCGTCACGGGCGGAGCTTGGGCGGGGTGATCAGCGAGCGCAGCGCGGCGATCTGTGCCGACGCCTTCGCGGCGGGGCCGAAGCCGCGAAAGCAGTGGCAGAGCGCGATGGCTACGCCGTCCGCCGCGTCGTGCGGCTTCGGCGGCTCCTTCAGACGGAGGAGACGCTGCACCATGTAGCCCACCTGGTCCTTCGTCGCCGCACCCGCGCCCACCACCGCGTTCTTCACCTCGGCGGGAGGATACTCCGCCACCTCCAGCTCCCGCAGCGCCGCCGCGAGGAGGATCACGCCGCGCGCGTGGCCCAGCACCATCGACGTGCGCACGTTCTTGCCGTAGAACGCCGACTCCACCGCCAGCACCGTAGGCCGCGCGCGGCCGATGATCTCGCCCACGCCCTCGTAGATGTCGCGCAGGCGCTCGGCCAGCGGCGCGCGGGGGTGGGTGCGCACCACGCCGCACTCCAGCAGCGAAACGGCGCCGTCGCCCTGCCGTGCGACGACGCCGTAGCCGGTGACCGCGGTGCCGGGGTCGATCCCCAGCACCACCGCCTGTCCCGCCTTGAGATCAGACCTCGGCGAGGTCGACATCCATGTCGGCGTTGGTGTAGACCTTCTGCACGTCGTCCAGGTCCTCGAGCAGGTCCAGCAGCTTCGCCAGCGTCTGCGCGTCGTCGCCCGTCACCTTCACCTCGGTCTTGGGGACCATCGCCAGCTCGGCGCTGTCCCACTCGATCCCCTTCTCGCGCAGCCCGTCCTGCACCGCGCCCAGGTCGGAGGTGGCGGTGTAGACGGTGTGCACGCCTTCCTCGCTCACCACATCCTCGGCGCCGGCCTCGAGGGCGGCCTCCATCACCGTGTCCTCGTCGAAGCGCTCGCCGTCGATCACGATCTCGCCGCGGCGGTCGAACATCCACGCGACGGAGCCGGTGGTGCCCAGGTTGCCGCCGTTGCGGGAGAGCCAGCGGCGGATGTCGGCCACGGTGCGGTTGGCGTTGTCGGTCAGCGCGTCGATCATGATGGCCACGCCGGCGGGGCCGTAGGCCTCGTAGGTGATCTCCTCGTAGCTCACGCCCTCGAGCTCGCCCGTGCCCTTCTTGATGGCGCGGTCGATGTTGTCGTTGGGCATGTTGGCCGCGCGGGCCGTGTCCATGGCCAGGCGCAGGCGCGGGTTGCCCGCCGGATCGCCGCCGCCGGCCTTGGCCGCCACCGTGATCTCACGGATGATCTTGGTCCAGGCGGCGGCGCGCTTGCTGTCGGTGAGCGCCTTCTTGTGCTTGATCTGCTTCCACTTGCTATGCCCGGCCACGGGGCACCTCCACGCGATGTCGTCGGGTTCTGGCAGGATGCACGTAAGCTGAGAAAGATAGCCGAATTGGCGGATTTCTTCAATCGCCGGGGAGATTTATAAAGCCAGCACGCGAGTGGGCGAGGCACACAGGGCCGAACGAACTCATTCCATGAAGACGATCGAGCAGCGTTGGAGGGGCGGACTCGGTTTAAAACTGAATCGGAAACCCGCATTACAATGCCGACGTATTTGGCTGTGATGGGTGTTCCTCAGATCAGATTCTCATCCTCACCCCGAACGACTGAACGGATGAGCATGGCGATCGATCCAACATTCCCGAAGGAGTCGCGGCTTGCTTTTTCACGCCAGCCTGTTTGTCCTAGCAACTCTGCTTGCGCTTTGCATAGGAGTTGGAGTGAGCACCCTCGCCGGGTTAGAAGCGTCTAGCGAGCCCGCGTTGCGATCGGCAGGCGGAATGCTCCAGCTACTGGGCGTCGCCGCCGTCGGGTATGGTATCATGCAATTACGGCGGGAGTTTGGGCTCCCATCACTTTCATTTGAGTGGCGAGCAGAATCAAAGCAGGTGTGGGAACAAGCGAGGAAATGGGCGGTTAAGCGACTCCGGCGACCCCAGAGTCTCGAACCACCTCTAATGGGTTCCGCTTCAGGCTCGTTAGGCGGTCTGTCTATTAAAGCGAGAGGAAAGGTTCGTTATGGGACGGATGCAACCGTCGAACAACGGCTAGCACTTGTCGAGCGGATATTAGACCAGATACAGGACGCGACGTGGAATCTCGAAGACAGAGTAGAGGCTCAACATAAGCAGATATTGGAAGCACTTAGCGCCGAAACAAACGCGCGAACAACTGCAATCGCAGAGGTTCAGAACAGGTTTCATCAGTATGCGACGAGCGACCTACATTTGGAAATTGTCGGGCTAGGATGGGTTCTGTTCGGCACAGTCCTCTCGACGTGGGCACCAGAGATCGCGAGGACACTCTAAGCCCGTACTTCCATGGATGACGACGAGCAGCCCCGGAGCGATCTCGTCCCCGGGGCTGCGTGAGTAGATGGGTCGGGTGGGACTCGAACCCACGACCATCGGATTAAAAGTCCGGTGCTCTACCAGCTGAGCTACCGACCCCAAGCGTTTGAAACTAAACGGAGATGCGGGCTTCCTCAAGCGCCGCGGGCTATTTCGCCTCGCGCGGGAACACGCCCATGCGCAGCCGCACCTCGCGCGGCACGCCCAGCTGCCGCAGCAGCGCCTCGCCGTCGCGGAAGCCGCAGACCTCGCGCTGGACCACGTAGTACCACATCGCCTCGCCCGCGGCGCGCACCAGCTCGTCACGCTCCGCCGCATCGCCGGGCGCGGCGTCGAACGCCTTCAGCGCGTCGAGCGCGGCACTGGCGCGGCGGCCCAGGCGCGCCAGCGTGGCCGCCTTCTCCTGCAGCAGCTCGTACTCGAACACGTCCAGGGGCGAGGCCCGGGACGATGGATTGCGGGGCGTTCGCACGTTCGGTTTCTCGCGGTGATTCAGCACCCAGCCGGCGAGCGGCAGGCAAATCTCCCATACACCCACGAGGAACGGAAGGATTCGGTCGACGGAACAGATGAGGGAGATCGACAGCTCGGCGACGGCCAAAAACGCGGACGGCCGCGAGGATCAATCCCCGCGGCCGTCCGTGCCTCATCCTCCCTACCGCGGGATTACCAGATATTCACGCGCACCGAGGCCGGGCGGACCATGGGATCGCCCTCCTTGCACCCGAACGCGGCCGCGAACTCGGGCATGTTCGAGAGCGGCCCGTTGACGCGGAACTCGTTGGGCGAGTGGGGATCCGTCTGCACCATCAGCCGCAGCTGCTGGTCGCGGAACACCGCGCGGCGCGCCTGCGCGTAGGCCAGGAAGAAGCGCTGCTCGGGGGTGAAGCCGTCGATGAGCGTGCGCGGCTTTCCCGCCAGCTCGCGCTGCATGGCGTGGAAGGCGATGGACAGGCCGCCGATGTCCGCGATGTTCTCGCCCATGGTGAGTTTCGCGTTCACGTGCAGCGAGTCGAGCACCGTGTAGGCGCTGTACTGGCGGTCCACCACCGCCGCGCGCTCCTCGAAGCCGCGCGCGTCCTCGGGCGTCCACCAGTCGCGCAGGTTGCCGCGCGCGTCGTACTGCCGCCCCTGGTCGTCGAAGCCGTGCGTCATCTCGTGCCCGATGGTGCCGCCGATCCCGCCGTAGTTGGCCGCCACGTCGTACGACACGTGGAAGAACGGCGGCTGCAGCCGTCCCGCGGGAAAGACCACCTCGTTCAGCGTGGGCGAGTAGTACGCGTTGACCGTGGGCACCGTCATGAACCACTCCCCGCGGTCCACCGGCCCGCCGATCTTGCGCCGGTTGCGCGCCGCCTCGAAGGCCCCGATGGCCCGCAGGTTGGCGATGTGGCTGGCGGTGCCGATCTCCAGCCCGGTGTAGTCCTTCCACTCGTCGGGATAGCCGATCTTGGTGCCGAACGCGGCCAGCTTCTCCAGCGCCTGCTGGCGCGTGGCGGCGCCCATCCAGGTGGCGGCGCGCACGCGGTCGGCGAAGGTGGCGCGCAGGTTCCCCACCATCCGCTGCATCCCCGCCTTCGCCTCGGGGGTGAAGGCCGTGCGCACGTACTCCTCCCCCAGCGCGTCGCCGAGCACGGCGTCGGTCAGGCGCAGGCAGCGCTGCCAGCGCGGCTGCCGCTCGCGCGCGCCGGTCAGCGCCTGCGTGTAGCGGAAGCTCTGCGCGGCGAAGGGCGAAGACAGCCAGTCGGCCGTCCGGCTGATCGTCCGGAAGCGCAGGTAGGCGCGCCAGTCCTCCAGCGGCCGGTTGGCCAGCTCGTGCGACATCGCCCGGAAGAAGTCGGGCTGCGAGACGTTCATGCTGTCCACGCGGATCCCCAGCCGGCGCAGGAACACGCCCCACGCGAAGTTCGGAGTCAGCGCCTCGACGTCGCGCACGGACATGAAGTGGTACTGCGCGTTGGGGTCGCGCCGCTGCACCCGCGTCATCGACGCGCGCGCCAGCGCCGTCTCCACCGACAGCACGCGCTCGGCGTCGGCGCGCGCGGCGTCGCGCGGCTGGCCGGCCAGCACGAACATCTCGGTGACGTTGTCGAGGTAGTCGCCCCGCAGCTTCCGGCTGGCCGAGTCGTCGCGCAGGTAGTAGTCGCGGTCGGGCAGCCCCAGCCCGCCCTGCGACGCGTCGGCGATCACCCGCGCGCTGTTCTTGGGATCCTGGTCGCTCCCCAGCCCGAAAAGCACCCCCGTCCCCCGCTCGTGCTGCAGCATGATCTCCTCGATCACCTGGTTGGGGGTGCGGAGCGAGCCCTGCCGGCGCAGGTCCTCGGCGATCGGGCCGATCCCCGCCGCCTCGGCCTTCGCCGAGTCCATGCAGGTGGCGTAGAAGCGCCCCACGCGGCGGGTGTTCTCGTCGCGCGCCACCTCGGCCTGCCGCGCGGCCGCCTCCACCACCCCGCGCAGTACCTCCTCATTGCGGTCGCGCAGCTCGTTGAAGCCGCTCCACGACGAGTAGGCGGCGGGGATGGGGTTGCGGGCCATCCACCCGCCGTTGGCGTAGCGGTAGAAGTTCTGGCAGGGCGCGCAGGTGGTGTCGAGGTTCGCCCGGTCGAGCGCGGGCACGACGGGTGCCTGAGCCGCCGCGCTTCCGGCGCCCAGCGAGGCGGCGGCCAGCAGGAGGAAAACGCGCGTCTTCATCGGTGGATCACGGTGTGGGAGCGGGTGGAAGCGCCGGCGCCAGATGGCGGCCCGGGCAGTGGATTGGTACGTCTCCGGTCCCCCCGGCGCAACTATCGTGGGACGAACCGTGGTACGGCGTGCCGTCCGGCGGGACCGCGATCTTTATGAATCTGCTTCACATCTCTCCACATACTTAATTTTTTTAAGATGCAAATTCATCTCTCTTGACTTCATACTGTTCGGCATCGATTCTGCTTATCGATCCCACCGTGGACGCACCCCTTCGCCACAGGAGAGACATGACACTCCCGATCTCCCTCGTTCCCGCGGGGTTCCTGGCCGCCGCGCAGACGGTGCCGGTGAGCGGCGCCGACACGGCGTGGCTGATGGCCGCCACCGCGCTGGTGCTGCTGATGACGCCGGCGCTCGGGTTCTTCTACGGCGGGCTGGTGCGCGGCAAGAACGTGCTCAACACGCTGATGATGAGCTTCGCCGCGCTGGGCGTGGTGGGGATCGCGTGGGCGCTGCTGGGCTACTCGCTCGCCTTCGCGCCGGGGAACGGGTTCGTGGGGGGATTGTCGTACGCGGGACTGCGGAACGTGGGGCTGGAGACGGGATCGTGGGGCGCGACGCCGCACCTGCTGTTCATGGCCTACCAGGGGACGTTCGCCATCATCACCGCCGCGCTGATCTCCGGCGCCGTGGTGGAGCGGATGCGCTTCGGGCCGTACCTGGCCTTCGTCGGCGCGTGGTCGCTGCTCGTCTACGCCCCCGTGGCCCACTGGGTGTGGGGGAAGGGGTGGCTCGGCGGCCTCGGCGCGCTGGACTTCGCCGGGGGGACGGTGGTGCACGTGAACGCGGGGCTCGCGGCCGTCGTCGCGGCGATCGTCGTCGGCAACCGCAAGGACTACGGCCGCCAGGCGCTCCTCCCGCACGACGCCACCTACGTGCTGCTGGGCGCGGGGCTGCTCTGGTTCGGCTGGTTCGGCTTCAACGCGGGGAGCGCGCTCGCGGCGAACGCATCCGCGGCGCTGGCGTTCGTCAACACGCTGCTGGCACCCGCCGCCACGCTGGTGGTGTGGATGGCGCTCGACGCGGCGCGTCTCAAGAAGGTCACCGCGGTCGGCGGGGCGACGGGGATCGTCGTCGGCCTCGTGGCGGTGACGCCGGCGGCCGGGTTCGTCGGGCCCGCGGCGGCCATCGCGCTGGGCGCGGTGGCGGCGTTCCCCAGCTACTTCGCCATCGCGTACCGCTCGCGCACGCGGCTGGACGACTCGCTGGACGTGTTCGCCGCGCACGGCACCGGCGGCATCGTGGGCGCGCTGCTGACGGGCGTGCTCGCCTCCGCCGCGTGGGGCGGGACGGACGGGCTCCTCTTCGGCAACGCGGCGCAGCTCGGCAAGCAGGCCGTCGCGGTCCTCGCGGCGGGGGGATACAGCGCCATCGCCACGCTGGCGATCCTCAAGGCGATCGCGCTGGTGGCGCCGCTGCGGCGCGAGGGGCGCGAGGAAGGCGTCGGGCTCGACGTGGTGCAGCACGGCGAGGAGGCGTACGCGCGCGGCGAGGGCGCGGTGCTGGTGCCGCCCGAGGCGCTGCTGCCGAGCGTGATCGAGGTGCCCGTGCCCGCCGCCTTGCTGGCGCCGGAGGCCGCATGAAGCTCATCGTCGCGATCATCCGCCCCGAGAAGCTGGGCGAGACGCTGGAGGCGCTCTACCGCGCCGAGGTGCGCGGGCTGACGGTGAGCCGCGTGCAGGGCCACGGCGGCGAGGTGGAGCGGGTGGAGACGTACCGCGGGACGACGGTGAAGATGGAGCTGCAGGAGAAGGTGCGGCTGGAGATCGGCGTGTCGGAGCCGTTCGTCGACGTCACCGTGCAGGCCATCCTCCGCGCCGCCTCGACCGGCGAGGTGGGCGATGGGAAGATCTTCGTCCTCCCCGTCGAGAGCGTGTACCGCATCCGCACGGGGGAAAAGGATGAGTCCGCCGTGACGCCCCAGCCGGTGGAGCTGGACGAGCTGCTGGGGTAGACAGACGAGCCTACTCCCGAGGTTCGCAATCAGCGCAGAGTGGGGAGATTGGTGCGGACGCGGCGCGGAGGCCCTCTCCCCCCGGCCCCCTCCCCCAAAACCGACTGGGGGAGGGGGAGACCTCAGCGCGGGGGCGGGTTCGGACCGCTGCGGCTGGCATCCGCGCGGCCGCGGGCGGCCCCTTCCCCCGGCCCCTCCCCCGCTGCGCAGGGGAGGGGAGAACTAAGCGCGGGGCGGGACTTCGGGACGCAGAACGGGCCGGCTTCCGCGAGGGGAGCCGGCCCGTCTTCAGGCCTGGAAACGACCGGGCGCTTACTGCTTCGGCGCGCTGGTCGGGGGCGCGGCGGGCTGGCCGGCGCCGGCGGCGGTGGCCGGGTCGTTGCCGCCCTGCGTGGCGGCAGGCGCGGGCGCGGCGGCGGGGGCCGTCGGCGTCGCGGGCTGCGTTACGCCGGGAACCGCGGGCTGGCCGGCCGGCGCGGGGGCCGTGGGCGCGCTCTTCTGCAGCCCCTGGCGCAGCACCGAGGTCGGGCGCGCGGCGCGGGCCGACAGCATCGACAGCGCGAACGCGATGGCCACGAACAGCCCGCCGCACCACCACGAGGCCTTGTGCAGGATGGTGGTGGCCTGGCGGCTGCCGAACAGCGTGTCGGTGCCGGCGCCGCCGCCCATGGCGGCCAGACCGCCGCCCTTGCCGGACTGCAGCAGCACCACGGGAATCAGCACCAGCGCGTCGAGCACCAGCAGAATCAGCAGAAACGTGAACACGGCGCTTCCGGTCGTCTCAGAGGGGGTCGGGCCAGGGATGGCAAAGCGTTTAAATGTAGCACGATGCGCGGTTCCGTCAACCGCCGGGCGCCGCTTTCCCGCTCACTGCACCGCGCCGCAGATCTGCGCGAAGCCGTGGGGATCGAGGCTCGCTCCGCCCACCAGCACGCCGTCGACGCCCTCCACGGCCAGCAGCTCGGCGGCGTTCTCGGGCTTGACGCTGCCGCCGTACAGGATGGGGACGGCGGCGGCGATCTCGCGGCCGTACGCCGCCGCCAGCTCGCGGCGCACGTAGCCGTGCATCGCGCCCGCGTCGGCCGGGGTGGCGTTCACGCCGGTGCCGATGGCCCACACCGGCTCATACGCCACCACCAGCGAGCGCGCGTCGTCGGACGAGAGGGTGCGGAGCACGGCGGTGAGCTGCGCCTCCACCACGTCCTCGGCGCGGCCGGCGCGGCGCTCCTCGATCTTCTCGCCCACGCAGAGGACGGGGACCAGGCCGGCGTCGAGCACCGCGCGCACCTTCTTCACCGTCTCCTCGATCGTCTCGCCGAACACCCAGCGGCGCTCGCTGTGGCCGACCAGCACGAGCTCCGCGCCCGCGTCCGCCGCCATCCCCGCGGAGATCTCGCCGGTGAAGGCGCCGCCCTTCTCCCAGTACACGTTCTGCACGCCCAGGCGGACGTCGGCGCGGCCCTGGAGCGCCTCGCGCGCGGCGGCGAGGGAGACGGCGGGGGGAAAGAAGACGACGCTGCGGTCGTCGCGCGGCTGCCAGACGGCCAGGAACTCGCCGAAGAAGCGCGCGGCCTCGGACGGGCCCAGGTTCATCTTCCAGTTGCCGGCCAGCACCGGCTTCAGCGGCGCGCTCACGAGCCCGTCCGGTCGTCGAGCGCGGCCACGCCGGGCAGCTCCTTCCCCTCGAGGAACTCGAGCGAGGCGCCGCCGCCGGTGGACACGTGCGACATGCGGTCCTCCAGCCCCATCTCCGCCACCGCGGCCGCCGAGTCGCCGCCGCCGATGATCGTGGTCGCCCCGTTGTCCGTCGCCGTGGCGACGGCCTCGGCCACGCCGCGGGTGCCGTCGGCGAAGGCGGGGTTCTCGAAGACGCCCATCGGCCCGTTCCAGAGCACCGTCTTCGCCCCCTCCAGCTCGCGGCGGTAGAGGTCGACCGACTGCGGGCCGATGTCCGCCACCATGCGGTCCGCGGGGATGGCCTCGCGCGAGACGATCCGCGTCTCCCCCCCTGCCTCCAGCCTGTCCGTCACCACGCAGTCGACGGGGAGGACCAGGCGGTCGCCGGCGCCCTGGACGAGGCCGCGCGCCATCTCCACCCGGTCGTCCTCCACCAGCGAGGTGCCGGTCTGGAGATCCATCGCGCGGAAGAAGGTGTTGGCCATCGCGCCGCCGATCAGCAGGCGGTCGACCTTCGGCAGCAGCGCGTTGATGACGTCGATCTTGCCGCTGATCTTCGCCCCGCCGAGGATGGCCACGAACGGGCGCTTCGGTTTCTCCAGCGCGCCGCCGAGGTATTCCAGCTCCTTCGCCATCAGGAACCCCGCGACGACGGGCTTCCCTTCCCCCTTCATCACCTCGGCCACGCCGGCGGTGGAGGAGTGGGCGCGGTGCGCGGCGCCGAACGCGTCGTTCACGAACACGTCGCCCAGCTCGGCCATCTGCCGCGCCAGCTCCATGTCGTTCTTCTCCTCGCCGGGATGGAACCGCGTGTTCTCCAGCAGGAGCACGTCGCCGCCGCCGAGCCGGTTCGTCGCCTCCACCGCGGCGGCGCCGACGGTCTCGCCGGAGAAGGCGACGTCGCGGCCCAGGAGCTCGCCGAGGCGCGCGGCGCAGGGGCGGAGCGACATCTCCGGCACCGGCTTTCCCTTGGGGCGGCCGAAGTGCGAGAGGAGGACGATGCGCGCGCCGGCGTCGATGAGATACTGAAGCGTCGGCAGCGTGGCGCGGATGCGCGTGTCGTCGGAGATGGTGCCGTCGGCGTCGAGCGGGACGTTGTAGTCCACGCGCACGAGGACGCGCTTGCCGGCCAGGGCGCTCTTCGGCAGGTCGTTGAGCGTGAGCTTGTTCATCGGTCAGGGCCGTGGGTTGATGAACGGCGATACGGTGCGATGGCGGTCGGTGTCGGTGCGAACTTCGATCCTCGTGCCGGGCGCCGCGGGGGAGCCCTCTCCCTGGCGCTTCGCGCCTGTCCCTCCCCCAAAACCGACTGGGGGAGGGACGAAGGCTCGCTTCGCTCGCGGCAACTCAGCGCGAGCACCGAATTGCGGTTCTCCCCTCCCCTGCGGAGCGGGGGAGGGGCCGGGGAGGGGGCCAGCCGGGCGGGCAGGATTTCTCCCGCCCGCGCCGATCTCTCCCAGCTTCGGCTTCCGCAAACACGAAGGGCACCGGCGCAACGAGCCGATGCCCTTCTTCTCCTTCTGCGATCAGCTGTTCTGCAGGCGCTCGCCGATGTAGCGGGCCAGGTCCACGCAGCGGCAGGAGTAGCCCCACTCGTTGTCGTACCAGGCCATCACCTTCACCAGCCCGCCCACCACGTTGGTGCTGGGCGCGTCGACGATGGACGAGTGCGGGTTGCCGGTGAAGTCCACCGACACCAGCTCCTCCTCCTCGTACGCCATGATCCCCTTCAGCCGCCCCTCGGAGGCGGCGCGCAGCGCGTCGTTCACCTGCTGCGCGGTCACCTCCTTCTCCAGCTCCGCCACGAGGTCCACGATCGACACATCGGGCGTGGGCACGCGCATGGCGACGCCGTCGATCTTCCCCTTCACCTCGGGGATCACCAGCCCCGTCGCCTTCGCGGCGCCCGTGGTGGTGGGGATGATGGACATCCCCGCGGCGCGGGCGCGGCGCAGGTCCTTGTGCGGCAGGTCGAGGATCTGCTGGTCGTTGGTGTACGAGTGGATCGTCGTCATGATGCCGCTGACGATGCCGAACGTCTCGTGGAGCACCTTCGCGACGGGCGCGAGGCAGTTCGTCGTGCACGACGCGTTCGACATGATGTGGTGCTTCGCCGGGTCGTACGCGGTCTGGTTGATGCCCCAGGCGATCGTGAGGTCCACGCTCTTGCCCGGCGCGGAGATGAGGACCTTCTTCGCGCCCGCGTCGAGGTGCTTTGCCGCGTCCTCGCGCTTGGTGAAGCGGCCGGTGGACTCGATCACCACGTCGACGCCCAGGTCGCGCCAGGGGAGCGCGGCGGGATCCTTTTCGGCGAACACCTTCAGCTC
>DASUYB010000190.1 GCA_036377595.1 Longimicrobium sp.
GGAGGGGTCCGACCTGCCGAACAGCACGCTCAGGAACGGGATCAGCAGCGTGAAGGAGAACGCGTCCAGGGCCGCGAACACCGTCATCGCGACGATGGCCAGCCCGAACAGCCCGCCGTGCGGCTTCAGGTAGCGCAGGATGCGCAGGTAGAGCCTCATCGCGGGTTGAGCAGGGCCACCGGGAGGATCATCTCCTCGGGGCTCACCCCTCCGTGCAGGAACGCCCCCCGGTAGCGCGCCTGGTACTGGCGCAGCTTGGTGGGATAGACGAAGAAGACGTCTTCCAGCGCGATCAGGTAGTTGGTCGCCTGCCGCCCCGGGGGGAAGCGGAGGCGGCGTGGATCCGGCGTGGAGAACGCCGTCGTCGGATCCTCCGCCCGCAGGTCGTCGCCGAACTTGTAGCGCAGGTTCTGCGTGGTGTCGCGCTTGGCGAACACCGTCGCGGGACGGTGGCAGTGGATCGACCCGTGGTCCGTCGTGACGAGGACGGGGATGCCGCGGTGCAGCGCCTCGCGCATGGCCGTGAGCGCCTCGCTGCGCTCGAACCACTGGCGGGTGAGCGCGCGCAAGGCCTCCTTGTCGCGCGCCACCTCCATCAGCACCGCACTCTCCGACCGCCCGTGCGTGAGCTGGTCCACGAAGTTGAAGACCACCGCGGTCACCCCCGGCTGCGCGAGGTGGCCGGGGAGGCGGCGGAGCATCACGTCGCCGTCGCCGGCGTCGAACACCTTCTCGTAGTGGACGGGGAGAGACGCGCCCTCGACACGCGCCACCTGCTCGCGGAAGAGCTCGCCCTCGAACGAGTTCAGGCTCCCCTCGCCCTCCCACCCCCACCACCCGGGCACCCGCGCGGAGATCTCGTCGGGATAGAGGCCGGAGAAGATGGCGTTGCGCGAGAAGGGCGTGGCCGTCGGCAGGATCGAGTAGTAGAGCGCCTCCTCCACCTGCGCGTAGGGCGCCAGGAGGGGGATGAGGGTGCGCCACTGGTCCAGCCGCAGGCAGTCGATGATCACGAACAGCACCGTGCGGTCGCGCCCCAGCAGCGGCGAGAGGAACTGGGGGACGACGTCGACCGAGAGCGGCGGCCGGTCGCCGGCGCCGCTCACCCACGACGAGTAGTCGTCGCACACCCACTCGCAGAACTCGCGGCGGAAGTCGTCGAGCAGCGTCTCCAGCGCGGCCAGCAGCCCGGTCTCGCCCGCGCCGCGCAGGCGCAGCTCCCAGTCCACCAGCTCCGAGTAGTCGCGCGCCCACTCGCGCCAGCCGCGCGGCTCGCGGCCGGCGTTCAGCGCGCGGAAGCGGGTGGTGAAGTCGCGCGCCACCTGCTCCTGCTGCAGCTGCTTTCCCTCGAGCAGGCGGGTGACCACGGAGAGGACCTGGCGCGGCGAGGTCGGCTTCACCAGGTAGTCGGCCACGCGCCGGCCGATGGCCTCGGTCATGGTCCGGTCTTCCTCGCTCTTCGTCACCATCACCACCGGCACGCGCGCGTCCATGCGCCGCAGCTCGTCGAACACCTCCATCCCGCTGCGGCCGGGCATCTGCTCGTCAAGCAGCACCAGGTCGTAGGGGGACAGGCGCAGTAGCTCCAGCGCGTCGTCGCCGTTGGACACGGCATCGACGTGGTAGCCCCGCCCCTGCATGAACAGCAGGTGCGGGCGGAGGAGGTCGATCTCGTCGTCGACCCAGAGCAGGCGCTTGGGAGGAGCGGGCATACGGGCGAAAAGCTAGCCGGGGCGCCGCGTGGGGTCAACGCGGCGGACGCGGCGCAAGCGCGGATTTGACAACGGCCAAGCCGCACCCGCAGCTTGCCGGGCATGAGCCGACCCCCCGGCGCCGCCGACGCCCCCCTGGCCGACTTCGTCCCGATGGTGGACGGCCGCACCCGGCTGCTGGTGCGGCGCGGCTGGGAAGACGCCGCCGAGCACCTGTCCGACCCCGACACCGTGCGCGCCGACGACGCCGTCTCGGGCGGCCGCGAGGTGCACCCGGTGACGACGCTGCCGGACGGGACGCGCGTGGTGGTGCGCCGCTACCGCCGCGGCGGCGTGATGCGCTGGGTGAACCGCGTGCTCTACTTCGGCGGCAACCGCGCCTTCGACGAGCTGCGGGCCACCGAGCGCGCCCGCGCCGGCGGCGTCCGCGCCCCCGTCGTGGTCGCGGCGATCGAGCGCCCCGCGCGCCTCGCCGGCTACCGGGCGTGGCTGGCCACGGTGCTGGTGGCCGGGGGGATCGACTTCGCCGCGTGGCTTTCCGACCAGGGGGGAGATGCCGATCGCCGCGCGGCCGTGCTGCGCGAGGCGGGGCGGCAGATCGCGCTGATGCACGACGCCGGCGTGGCGCATCCCGACGTCAACCTGCGCAACCTCCTCGTCGTGGCGGGCGAGGCCGAGCCCGAGGTGTACCTGCTCGACTTCGACAGGGCGGACGTGAGCGCCACCCCCGTCTCCGCCGCCCGCCGCGAGCGCGACCTGCGGCGCCTGGGCCGCTCCGCGCGCAAGCTCCAGGCGGCGCTGGCGCCCGGCGACTGGGACGCCTTCCGCGACGGCTACGGCGACGCCTGGCCCCCCGGCCTGGACCTCGCCAACCCGCCGAAGGTCGCGGCCAAGGCCGATGCGGCGACGGAAGAGAAGGCTGAAGGCGAGGATGATGAATGACAGAGCGGGCCCGAACACAGCGTCGGCCCGCTCTGTTTCGTCCGCTCCTATTCGTCGGCTGGAAACCGCGGAGGCCCGGGCGGGTTCGGGCGCCCGAAGGGAATGCCGAACGGCGCAGGGATTGTCTCCCTCCAGGCCGGCGCATGGTGTCCGTCACGTGGGGGCGCAGAGGAAAAGGGAATCCCGAACGGCGCCGGCGTCAGGTCCGGCCGTGGCGGACGCGGTTCGAAGTTCCAGTTGCCCATGAGCGGCTTGAGCTGAATCCGCGAGTTTCGCCTGAGCGCCATCTCTTACTCCAATCCGAGGCTTGGTTTTCCCGGCTCGATCACCAGCGAATGCGCGTTGCGAGCGAGGTATACGTACTCCGCTTCGTACAGTTTCACAGAAGTGGAATTGCTGAACACCACTACATCGGTCAGGAGCAGTTCGGCTTGATCGGACGTTTCGGAGAAGACCTCCACAGTACCGAGGTAGCCCGTGTCCTGTGAGATGTCCCGAACAACCACGTAGTCTCCCACGCGCGAACTGAACACGAAGTTCCAGACGTCGAGTCCACCCGTTTTCTTCGTGATTCGCAGGACGTTCGCGAACCGCGCCACGAGCCTGCGGTTGATCACTGCGACGACCACGCAGCTGAGCACCACGCCGACCACCGCGGCCACCACGATCTCACGCCACGCGATCCGCGTGTGGTCGTTCAGCAGCGCGTCGAAGAAGGTGACGTCGAGAGGCTCGCGAAGGCGCAGCCCTCTCGCCGCGGCCGCGAGCGCGTCGCGGGCGAGGGCGAGCGAGAGGTAGGAGCCCATCCCGAGCGCGAACGCGTGCGTCAGGAACTGCACGGGCGTGCGCTCGCGGTGTGCCGTCAGCGCGTCGACGAGCATCGCGCAGAGCACGCCCGGGAAGAAGAGAAGGAGGACGCGCAGCGTTACGGATGAGATCTCCACGGGCGCGACGGTTCGGGCGGCGTGAGAACCTCGGGAGGGGCGAACTTAAACGAAGCACGACGACAAAGTCAACCGCAAAGTCCCGAACGGTGCGAATGCGCCACCGTGAGCACGCTTCGGCCGATTGGTGTCACGCAGAGTCAGCAGGGTCAGCAGTTGCAGCTGTTGATGCTGCTGACTCTGCTAACCCTGCGTGAGCCCCTTCCGTGTCACCTGAAACGCAGTTGCATCGCTCGGTAGTCCAGCGTCATGGCGGCGAAGCTGGTGATCACGTCCTGGCCGATGTCGCCGTCGACGTAGCGGCTGCGCTCGCCGGTGGTTTCCGTCGACACGTTGATGCGCTGCAGCGTGGCCGTGCCGCCGCCGACCGTGATCGCGACCGGGCCGATCGTGTACGCGTGGATGGTCCGCATCCCCCCCGCGCCGCCGATGCGAAGGGTCGTCTCGGTTCCCGCCTCGACGGCGGCGCGGTGCTGCTGGTGGTAGCGCGGGAAGAACTGCGAGGTGCGCGCGCCGGTGTCGAAGCCGAACAGCAGCGTCTCGCCGCCGATGCTGCCGAGGACGAGGTTGTCGAGCCCGTCCAGGCACAGGTTCGGCTCGCCACCCACGGTGGTGCTTCGATTCGCAGGAACCTGGAGGCGTCCCTCTCGCGTCAGCGTGACCTCGCCGAGCGCGGTGATCACGGGGTGGCCCAGGATGCCGTGGATCTGATAGCCGATCTGCGGAAACGCGAGCGCGGAGTCGGGGAAGACGAGGAAGACGACGTTGCGCACCGTCGCCGCGCCGATGCGCAGCTCGGGCGCGACGGCCAGGCGCGCGGCCGTGCGCACGCCGGTGACCGCGCCCACCTGGATGGACTGGTCGATCATCCGGAAGCCGAGCGCCTGCGCGGTCGATTCGACCACGGTGGAGAGGTTGGCGCCGGTGTCGAAGATGAAGTTCTCCGTGGCCTCGCCCGCCTGCACCTGCAGGTTGATCAGGTTCGCGCGGTCGCGGGTCGTCGGCACGTCCACGTCACCGGCGAGCGACACCGTCTGCGCGGGGACGGAGCGCAGCGCGCCGAAGAGCGCCACCACGTTGCGCAGGTCGGCCTTCGCGCTGTCAGGGCTGACCTCCTCCAGGGCGGCGTACGCGTCCGCGGCGTCGCCGTAGCGGAACTCGCGCACGAGCATGTCGCCCAGGAGCTGCTGCGCGGCTCGGCGACGCTCCGGATCGCCCGCCGCGGCGGGAGAGGCGAGGTAGCGGCGCAGCTCGGCCGCGGCGCTGTCGGGGTGATTGAACGCCGCCGCCGTCCAGCCACGGTAGAAGGCGAGCCCCGGCGCGGAGCCGTCGCGCGCGCCGCGCAGCGCCTCGCGCGCGGTGAAGCAGTCGTGGCGGCGGTACGCCTCGGCCAGCCGCGCGGTGTCGGGCGCCTGCGCGTGCGCGGCGCCGGCGAGCGCGAGCGTCGTGGCCAGGGTGGCGGGGAGGAATCGCATCGGCATCGGATGATCGGGAGAGGGCGAACGAACAGGCCCCGCGCGCCGTGCGCGGGGCCCGCCACTTTGTACCGGGCCGGGAAGGCGGGAGTTTCAGGAATTCGCCAGCCGCGCGGCCACCGCGTCGCCCGCGGCCTGCGTGCCGAGGGTGCCGCCGAGCTCGGGCGTCGTCTCGCCCGCCAGCACGCAGGCGCGGACGGCGTCTTCGACGCGGTCGCCGGCCTCCCTGTGACCCAGGTGGCGCAGCATCAGCGCGGAGGTGAGGATCGCGGCGAACGGGTTGGCCTTGTCCTGCCCGGCGATGTCGGGCGCGGAGCCGTGCACCGGCTCGAACATCGACACGCGGCCGGGGTGGATGTTGCCCGACGCGGTCAAGCCCAGCCCACCCGCGATCCCCGCGCCCAGGTCGGAGAGGATGTCGCCGAACAGGTTGCCGGTGACGATCACCTGGTAGCGCTCCGGGCGGCGGACCAGGTCCATCGCCAGCATGTCGACGTACAGCGCCTCGGTCTGGATGCCGGGGTACCTGGCCGACACCTGCTTGAAGACACGCCGCCAGAGGCCGCCCGCGTGCTCCATCGCGTTCGCCTTGTCGGACATGGTGACGCGCTCCAGCCCGTTTGCTTGCGCGTGCTCGAACGCCGCGCGGATGATGCGCTCCACGCCCTTGCGCGTGTTCACGTCCTCCTGCACGGCCACCTCGTCGGGCGAGCCCTGCTTGAAGGTACCGCCCATCCCCACGTACACGCCCTCGGTGTTCTCGCGGAAGATGACGAAGTCGATGTCGCGCTCGGTCTTGTCGCGCAGCGGCGTCAGGCGCGGGTGGTAGAGGCGGACGGGACGGAAGTTGATGAAGAGATCGAGCCGGAAGCGCATCCCCAGCAGGATCTGGCGCGCGTGCTCGTTGCCGGGGACGCGCGGATCGCCCAGCGCGCCCAGGAGGATGGCCTGGTAGTTCGATTCGAGGTCGGCGAACTCGGCCTCGGTGATGGTCTCGCCCGTCTCCAGGTAGCGGTCGGCGCCGTGCGGCCACTCGACGACGTCGAGGGAGGGGCCGCCGCCAGCCTCGAGCGCGCGGAGCACCTTTACCGCCTCGCGGGTGACCTCCTTGCCGATGCCGTCGCCGGGGATGACCGCGATCCGCGCCATGTGCCTGTGCGTGATTGGGGGGATGACGATTGCGAAGCGCGGGAAGATACCGGGGTGATCGAGGACGCGCCACGAAGGCCGGGAGGGTGTTCGTGAGCGCGGATGAGATCGATCGAAAGCGAATCGGGGAGGACGTCGACGCGCTGCGAGAGGCGTAGGCGCGGCCGCGAACGGCCCCCTCCCCCGGCCCCTCCCCCGCTGCGCAGGGGAGGGGAGAACTCAGCGCGGCACAGGCACTTGCGTGAGGGATGCGCGCCCGGAGGGCCGGGACACCGCCGCGCGCGAGCCGTCGCCGACGACCCGCGTGGATGGTGGGCGCGGTGGGGGCCCGACGCCGTTGGCAACAGCAGTATCGTTGCCTACGGCGCGCGCAGCCCGTTTGGGCGTCTCAGCGCCCAACACGCCCAAATCCTTCTGTTCTTCGAGAAGAATCACCGCGCGAGGCCGTGCACGTACTCGGCGACGGTGCGGATCTCCTGGTCGGTGAAGCCGCCGTCGCCGCGCGGGGGCATGGGGGTGTGCGGCGGCTCGGCCGTAGCGACGCCCTCGGTGACCACGCGGACGACGTCGCCCACCTCGCGCGGGCGGTCGTTCAGCGCGGGGGCGAGCTGGGTGCCCGCGCCGCGCTCGCCGTGGCACATGATGCAGGCGCGGACGTAGAGCGTGCGCCCCGGGCTCTCCGCCTCGCCGCGCGGGGCCGCGGGCTGGGCCGCCGCGCCTCCATCGCCCGGCGCATCCGCATCGCCCGACCCGCCGCGGCAGGCCGCGATCAGCATCGCCGTCACCAGCGCCGCGCCCGTCTTTCCGATCACCATCACCCCGAATCTCCAGAGCCATTCCAAGCGGAACCCGCGGCGCCGGACCGCGGGCCGCGGGTTCGTCCAAGCTTCCGTCGCGCTACCGCAATGGCCGTTCCGGCGGCGGTGGCACCGGGGCGGCGTCGCGCGGCCAGCCGCACATGATGCAGAACTTCCACTCCGGCTCCACCACGGTGCTGCACTCCGGGCAGGGGATGGGCGCCAGACACTTGCCGCAGAACGGGCAGAAGCGGATCTCGCGCCCCGGCGGCAGCGTGGACCGGCACCCCGGGCACGACTTCGGCCGCGGCCGCGACGCCTTCGCGGGCGTCGACGGAGTAGCCGGCTCCGGCGAGGTGAAGTCGAGCACCACTCCCGGCGCGTCCGCGTCACCATTGCGCGCGAGCGCAGCGGCCAGCGTGGATGTCTGTCCGGTGGACGCGGGCGGCGGCGCGGTGAGGTCGGCCGCGGGGACCTCGGGCGCGTAGGGATTCAGGTACACGCCCACGTCCGCGTAGTCGCGATAGATGCCGAGGATGGGGTTGGTCGTGCGCAGCTCGCGCTGGAACTCCTCCTGCACGTCGGCCCGCTCGACCACCAGGTAGTCGCGCTCGCCGGAGAGGAGCCGCAGCAGCGCGTGCTCGTACTCGGCCAGTTCGCCGAAGCCGAGCTCGGAGCGCACGGTGCGGTACGGCACCAGGTGCTGGTAGATGTCGCCCACCGTGACGGCCGTCCCCGGCTCGCGCAGGAGCACGTCGGCGATCCGCCGGTAGAGGCGGTCGATGGAATCCATCGGCAAGTGCGAGAGTGCGGAAGTGCGAAAGTGCGAGAGCACGGAACTGCCGGTACGATAATGGATTCGGCGCGGGAGCGCGAATCTTTCGCTCCCGCGCCGAATCGCCGTCCGCGGGCGCGACCCCCGGCGTCGTGGCGTATGAGGATAACAGAAAGTCTCACGCAGAGTCAGCAGAGTCAGCAGTTAAACCGCAGTTCTACTGCTGACCCTGCTGACTCTGCGTGAGACTTTCTGTTGAGATTGTCCGCACGGTTACGGTTGCAGCGGCGGCGCGGCGACGGTCCCAGCTGTGTCCGGCGGATACGGCGTGCTCGGCACCTGGAGATTGGGGACGGTCGACGGCGGCCCTCCTCCCACCATCCCGGTCGAATCCACCGGCATGTACGTGGCCGTGTCGGCGCGGACGCTGGTGATCAGCGAGCGCACCTCCACCGGCGCGCGGGCCAGCACCCGCTCGGCCTGCGCGGGGCGGCCGGAGCGGCGCAGCGCGCTGACCAGCCCCGCCCACGCGCGCGCGTTGGTGGAGTCCTGCAGCACCGCGGCGCGGAACTGGTCGGCGGCCTGCGCGGCGCGCCCCTGGTCCAGCATCAGGTAGCCGACCTCGGTGTTCAACCGCGCGTCGTTCGGGGCCAGCTTGAGCCCTTCGCGCAGCTCGCGCGCGGCTTCCTGGGGGCGCCCTTTCAGCCGGTAGATCTGCCCCATGTAGTAGTGCGGGTCCGGCGAGTCGGGGTGCTCCTTGGCCGCGTCCATGAACAGCGAGAACGCCCGCGCCGTGTCGCCCCGGCCGTACGCCGCGACGGCCTCCTGCAGCGGGTCGGCACCCCGGCCGCGCAGCAGCACGAACGCCAGCGCGACGATCGCGACCGCCACCGCCGCGCCCGCGATCCAGGGCAGCGCAGGGCGGGTGCGGCTGGCCACGGGGATGGCGTGCACCGGCTCGGGGTCTTCGGGCGGCGGCGGGATGAGGGTGTCGTCGCGCTGGGCCAGGACCGGGTCCTCGAGCCGCGCCTCGTAAGGGTTGGAGAGGACGTGGCGCTCCAGCCCGTCCGCGGCGGCGACGGCCACCTCCACGTCGCGCGGCGTGGCGTCTCCGCCCTCGGTGGCGAGGCGGTTGGCCGCAGCGGACAGCTCGTGGAACGACGCGGCCAGCTCCATGGGCAGCCGGTCGCGGCGGCGCAGCTCGGCCAGCAGCTCACCGGTGGAAACGTCGTCGGGTGAGAGCGCGCGCAGGCGCAGGTCCACCGCGGCGGTGGGGTCGTCGCGGAGCATGCGGCGGAGCACCGTCTCGGCCGCCCGCGCGATGCGCACCACCCCCGCCGCCCCGCCCTGCCCCGTGCGCAGGGCGATCACGTCGCCCTCCACCGCGCGCAGCGGCTTCAGCGTGTTCTCCGGATCGTGCATGCCGCCCATCCCAAGCACAAAACGGACCGTCCGGCGCCGCGCCCCCGTGGCGCGGGCCGGACGGCCCGACGGTCAGAACCGCGGCGGCGGCATAAAGGCGCTCCGCCGCTCAGGCCTCGATCTTCAGCAGGCCCAGCTTGGCCACGGCCTTCAGGAAGGCCTCGGTGCTCTCGGTGGGCACGGAGCGGCCCGTGCGCTCGCGGATCTGCCGCGCCGCGCGGCGCATGAACACGCTCACCTGCAGCGTGGGGTCGGCGTGGTCGCGCATCCCGCCCACGATCTCGTCCCACGTCCCCTCGAACACCGTCCCCTCGGCGGTGCGCACGCGGTGCCCCTTCAGCGACGTCTCGCGCCCGTCGCCCGCCGGGGTCAGCATGCGCATGATGAAGTCGATCTGCGCGGTCAGCTCCATCGGCTGCGCGGGCTCGTCGTCGGCGCCCTCGAAGCTCGACTCGACCTCGGCCAGGAGGTGGTCGATGTCGTCGGGGTCGTTCTCGAGCGCGGCGATGCGCTCCTTCCACGGCGCGAAGAGCGGGTCGTCGTCCTTCACCTTGTCGACCGCGCACTTGAGCTCCACGTAGCGCCAGAGCGAGAGCGTGTCCCAGTGCTCGGCGGGCGGCACCTTCTCCAGCTCGCGCAGCGCGCCGGGAACGTCGCCGCGGTCGTGCAGCAGGTGGCTGAGGTAGATGCGCGCCTCGTGCAAGGTGCCGTCGAGCCGCAGCGAGCGGCGCAGCTCGCGGCGCGCGCCCACGTCGTCGCCCAGCGCGTGCAGGGTGTAGCCGCGGGCGGCGGCCACCTCGGCGCTGTCGGGGTGCCCGTGCGCCAGCGCGGTGAAGCGGGTGCGCGCCTCGGCGAACAGACCCTCGCGGTACAGCGCGCGGCCCATGGTCAGCCCCAGCTCCAGGTCGTCGTGCAGCCCCATGGCGTCGACGGTGGAGAAGCACTTCAGCGCCTCGTCCACGCGGCCGAACTTGAGCAGCGTCTCGCCCAGCCCCACCCACGCGTCCTCGTACTCGGGGTCCAGGTCGAGCGCCTCCTCGAAGCTCACCCGCGCCCACGCGTACTCCTCGCGGGCGATGCGCACGTATCCCAGCCCCACGTGCAGGAGCGCCGAGTCGGGGTGGTGGCGCAGCCCGTCGCGGAGCACCTCCAGCGCGTCGTCGTAATCGCCGGACTCGTACAGCCGGTGCGCCTGCTCGTCGAACTCTTCCGCGCTCAGGAATGACGTGCCCATGCAGCTTGCGAAACTGGGGGGAGAACGGGCCCTGCCGGTGCGGCGGGAACTGCTGCGGAAGGAGGTGCTTCCGGGGCGTCTGCCCGGCCAAATATAAACACGGCCGCACTCTGCATCCACCCCCGCGCGCCGTCCCGGCCGGGCTTGCCTCCGCGCCGGGGGGTCGGCAGATTTTACCCGCAGGTTCGATCTGATACCACCGGGGAGAGGACATGTTCGACTGGCTGCGCCGCCGCCGACTGAGTGCCGAAGCGAAACGGAAGCTGCTGATCGTGGCCGCGCGTTCGGAAGAGGCGATCATCGAGACGCACGTGGGGAACGTGCTGGACATGTTCGACGCGCTGGGCGACGAGGTCGACATCGACCGCACGCTGGAGCTGTACGGCGAGATGCTGCCGATGGACGAGCACATCGCCTCGACCGTGGCCAACCGGGTGATCGCGCGGCACGACGCCCCCGGCGCGCGCCGCCGCACGACGGACGGCCGCCGCTTCGCCGACGTGTTCCGCGACCAGGGGCGCAAGTAGCCAATACGCGTCGGATTTCCGGACGGCCGCGGAGAAATCGCCGTCCGGCGGATTGTTTTCCGAAGATCAGAAGGCGGAGTGTCGAGATATTCGACGCTCCGCCTTCTTCCGCGCCATCCGCGGACCACGATCTAAATCATCATTCCCCAACAACTTGCATGGAGATGGAAATCCGGCGCGCGGGTTGCTTCTGCGGCGGACGGTCATCTCCTTCCTTCTCCTCTGCAGGTCCCGGAATCGTGATCGCACGAGCACGCCCGGCGCCGCCCTCCACCCCGTCGATGGTGGGGAACAAGCGCCCGCAGCCGCACCGCATCCACCTGAGCACCGGCCGCGTGCTGGAGGGCAACCTCCACCGCGCACCGAACGTCCGCCTCGCCGACCACCTGGGAACGCTGAAAGGGTTCCTGTCCGTCACCGACGCCGTCTGCGCCGCGTCGGGCGAGCGCTTCGAGCACGCGGTGCTGAACCTGGACCACGTCCTCTTCATCGAGGAAGTCGTGGCCCAACCCGCGGGCGCGACCCTCGGCATCGTACCGTAAGAGGATAAAAGAAAGTCTCACGCAGAGTTAGCAGGGTCAGCAGAGGAACTGCAGTTCTTCTGCTGACTCTGCTAACTCTGCGTGAGACCCTTCTGTTTATACGAAATCCGGGAATTTGGTTGATGCACCCCGATCGGTTCCACGATGACGTCATCCTGAGGCCGGCCAGACTGTAATCAGCGTCTGCGCAAGTGGTTGCAGGCCGAAGGATCTATCATCGCGGCAGCACGAGATTCGGG
>DASUYB010000191.1 GCA_036377595.1 Longimicrobium sp.
GACCTCAAGTACGGCCTCACCAGCGACCTGACGCTCGACGCCACCGTGAACCCCGACTTCGGGCAGGTGGAGGCCGATCCCAGCCAGGTCAACCTCAGCCAGTACGAGACCTTCTTCCCCGAGAAGCGCCCCTTCTTCACCGAGGGCGCCGACATCTTCCGCTTCGGCCTCGGGCTGGGCGACGGGAGCGGGGCCAACGAGTCGCTCTTCTATTCGCGCCGCATCGGCCGCAGCCCGCACCTGGGGATGGACGGCGACTTCGTCGATCAGCCCTCGCAGACCACCATCCTGGGCGCCGCCAAGCTCTCCGGCCGCGTGGGCTCCGGCTGGTCGGTGGGGACGCTGGCGGCGCTCACGGCCGAGGAGAGCGGGCGCGCGATCACCGGAGACGTGGCCGACCGCGCGGTGGTGGAGCCGATGACCGGCTTCGGCGTGCTCCGCGCGCGCCGCGACATGAACGGCGGGCGCACGCAGGTGGGCTTCGTGGGCACCGCCGTCCACCGCGCGCTGGGGGGCACGGGAATCGGCGACCTGCCGTCGGACGCCTTCGCCGGCGGCGTCGACTTCCAGCACCGCTGGGGGAACGACGCGTGGATGGCGAACGGGTACCTCCTCGGCTCCAACGTCCGCGGGAGCACGGACGCCATCGTGGCCCTGCAGGAATCTCCCGCGCGCTACTTCCAGCGCCCCGACGCCGGCTACCTGCGCGTGGACTCGTCCGCCACGTCGCTGGGCGGGTGGGCGGGCGCGTACACGCTGGCGCGGGTGAAGGGGCACTGGCAGGGCGGGGTGCTGGGGATCGTGCGCTCGCCCGGCTTCGAGGTGAACGACCTGGGCTACCAGCGCGATGCCGACGAGATCATGAACGCCGGCTACTTCCAGTACCGCCAGTTCACCCCGGTGGGCCCCTTCCGCTCCTTCAACGTGAACCTGAACGCCTGGGACGGCCGCGACTTCGGCGGCGACGTGATCTCGCGCGGCGGCAACGTCAACGGCTCGTGGCGGCTGAAGAGCTACTGGGGATTCTACAGCGGCGTGGAGCGCGGCATGTCGTCGGTCAGCACCGGCGCGCTGCGCGGCGGCCCGTCGATCGCGCGCCCGGGGACCACCAACGGCTGGAGCGGCGTGTGGAGCGACGACCGCAAGAAGCTGAGCGGCTCGCTGGACCTGAACTGGTCGGTCGAGGACGAGACCGGGGGACGGAGCTGGAGCGCCTCGGTCTACACCAACTGGCGGCCGACGCCGGGCACCTCCATCTCCCTCAGCCCCTTCTACACGCGCAACCGGGGGGGATGGCAGTACGTCGGCGCGCCGGCCGACGGCGCGGGCGCGGCGCACTACGTGTTCGCCGACCTGCGGCAGGAGACGGTGGGGATGTCGGCGCGGGTGAACCAGACCTTCTCGCCCACGCTGTCGCTGCAGATGTACGCGCAGCCCTTCATCAGCGCGGGGACGTACGGCGGCTTCCGCCAGGTGGTCGATCCGCGCGCCGACCGCTTCCGCGACCGCTTCGCCCCGCTGGCCACCACGCGCGACGGGGACGGGAACTACACCGCGGGCGACCTGGCCTGGGACAACCCGGACTTCGACTACCGCGCCTTCAACCTGAACGCGGTGGTGCGCTGGGAGTACCGGCTGGGCTCGACGATGTACTTCGCCTGGTCGCACTCGCGCGACGGCGCGGTGGGCGATGGCCGCTTCCGCCTCTGGCACGACCTGGGCGAGCTCTCCCGCTACCGCGCCACCAACGTGTTCCTGGTGAAGGTGAACTGGTGGGTGAGCCTGTAAGTGCCCAGTGCCCAGTGCCCAGTGCCCAGTGCCCAGTGCCCGGTGGTTGGGTTGAAGGGATGTGAAGTTTTGGGGTGGACGATGCGACTGAAGTCGCGGCTACAACTACACGAAGTCCGCCTTCGCGGACTACAGGCATCGGCGCGGCCGACGTGACGGTGCGCGCGACGGGCTTCGTGTCGCCGCCGCGAAGATGGGTGGGACGCGCGGTGATGGTTGGTGCGCGACGAAATGAAGTCCGCGAAGGCGGACTGGGTGTGGTTGCAGCCGCGAGTTTACTCGCATCGTCCACCACCCATCCGCCGAGCCGGATATCAAACCATCTCCCCTTCACCCGCATCCGATAAGCCGATGATCTCTCTCCCAACCCACCTCGTACGGAGGACAGCGATGCGGAACGCAGTGATCGCGACGTGCGCGGCGGCCGCGGCGGTGCTGGCGGTGCCCGCGCACGCGCAGGAGCGCTACACGCTCGACGGCGACCGCGTGGCCGTCTACAACCTCGCCGGCCGCGTGCGCGTGGAGGCCGGCGGCGGCGGCGCCGTGGTCGTCGAGCTCACGCGCGGCGGCGAGGACGCCCGCGAGCTGTCCGTGCGCCGCGGCGAGTCCAACGGCTTCCGCCACCTGGCCGTGTCCTATCCCGGCGACCGCGTGGTGTACTCGCCGATGGGCCGCTGGTCCAACACCACGGTCGAGGTGCGCGACGACGGCACCTTCGGCGGCGACCAGCGGCTGTTCGGGCGCGGGCGCCGCGTCGGCATCCACGGCTCGGGCGGCGGCACGCGCGCCTGGGCCGACGTGCGCGTGCTCGTTCCCGCCGGGCGCACCGTCGCCATCCACCAGGCCGTCGGCCGCGTGGACGTGAGCAACGTGCGCGGCGACCTGCGGGTGATGACGCACGCGGCCGCCATCACCGCCTCCGGCACGCGCGGCCCGCTGAACCTCGACACCGGCTCCGGCGGCATCGAGCTCACCGACGCCGACGGCGAGAACGTCCGGCTCGACACCGGCTCCGGCGGCGTGCGCGTGACCAACGTGCGCTCGTCGGGGCTGCTGGACATCGACACCGGCAGCGGCGGCGTGGAGGGGACCGGGGTGGCGGTGGGGCGGCTGCACGTGGACGTGGGCTCCGGCGGCGTGCGGCTGGACGGCGTCGACGCGCGCAACGTGGACATCGACACCGGCAGCGGCTCGGTGAACCTGCGCCTGCGCAGCGACGCCGAGTACGTAAAGATCGATACCGGCTCGGGCGGCGTGGTGCTGGCGCTCCCCTCGAACTTCGGCGCCGACACCGACAGCGACACCGGCAGCGGCGGCATCCACGTCGACTTCCCCTCCACCGTGCGCCGCTCCACCCGCGACCACTTCACCGGCACCATCGGCGACGGCCAGGGACGGCTGATCATCGACACCGGCAGCGGCGGCGTGCGGGTCGTGCGCAGCTGAGAAAAGGTCCTCACCCGATAGGGCCCTCACCCGAAAAGATGAAGGGTCGAGACGTAACAGCCGTCTCGACCCTTCATCTTTTCGACCTCTCCCAAAACCGACTGGGAGAGGTGGTAACTGCAACCATGTCATGGACGCTCGCCGAAGCTGCGGAGCGCGCTGAGTGGCCGCGAGCGAAGCGAGCCCAGGTCCCTCCCCCAGTCGGTTTTGGGGGAGGGACAGGCGCGCAGCGCCAGGGAGAGGGCCCCGGGCAGGCGTGTGACCCATCGCCCGCGCGCGCTGCGTACGCCCCTTGCAGCACGCCGCCGGCTCGCCGCGCATCCCGGTCGGATGCGCGCTGGTGCGCACGCGTGAACGGGAGGTGGGGATGAAGTCTTCGGAGCGTTCGCAGTCGGTCTGGGAGTCGACCAACCCGCAGCGCGAGTTCCCGCGCCTGGACGGCGACGCCACCGCCGACGTGGTGGTGGTCGGCGCCGGCATCGCGGGGATGAGCGTCGCGTACCATCTCGCCAAGGCTGGGCGGCAGGTCGTCGTTCTCGACGACAACGCCGTGGGGGGCGGCGAGAGCGGGCAGACCACGGCCCACCTCACCAGCGCCATGGACGACTACTTCCAGGTGCTCGAGAAGGTGCACGGGAAGGACGGTGCCCGCATCGCCTACGAGAGCCACCAGGGCGCCGTCGACGCCATCGAGCGCATCTGCCGCGACGAGGCGATCGAGTGCGACTTCTTCCGCGTCGACGGCTACTGGGTGCTGGGCCCGGACCGCGACGTCTCGTTCCTGGAGAAGGAGCGCGACGCCGCCACCCGCGCCGGCGCGCAGGGGCTGGAGATCGTGGACTCTCTTCCCCCGGGCACCTTCTCGAGCGGGCCCGCGCTGCGCTATCCCGACCAGGGCCAGTTCCACGTCCTGAAATACCTCGAGGGGCTGACGACCGCCGTGCAGGCCGCCGGCGGACGCATCCACACAGGCAACCACGTCTCCGGCATCGAGGGCGGCGCGCGGCCGAAGGTGAGCGGCGAGGGGTTCAGCGTCACCGCGGCGGTGGTGGTCGTCTGCACCAATTCGCCCATCAACGACCGCTTCGCCATCCACACCAAGCAGGCGCCGTATCGCACCTTCGTGGTCGCCGGGCGCGTCCCCGCCGGGTCGGTGCCGCGCATCCTGATCTGGGACACGCTGGATCCCTATCACTACATCCGCACGCAGCCCATCGACGGCGACCCCGCGCACGAGTGGCTCATCGTGGGCGGCGAGGACCACAAGACCGGCCACCACGACGACGCGGCCCAGCGCTACGCCCGCATCGAGGCGTGGACGCGCGAGCGCTTCCGGGTGGAGAGCTTCGATCACCACTGGTCCGGCCAGGTGCTGGAGCCGGTCGACTACATGGGCTTCATCGGGCGCGATCCCACGCAGGAGAACGTCTACATCGCCACCGGCGACTCGGGGCAGGGGATGACGCACGGCACGATCGCCGGACTCCTCATCTCCGACCTGGTCCTCGGCCGGCCCAACCCATGGGAGAAGCTGTACGATCCCAGCCGGAAGACGCTGTCGTTCGACTCCGCCAAGCAGTTCCTGGAGGAGAACCTCGACGTGGGGATCAAGCTCACCGAGCTCCTCCCCACCGGCGGCGACGTGTCCACCGGCGCGGAGGTCCGCCCCGGCGAGGGCGCCATCCTCCAGCGCGGCGCCAGGAAGATCGCCGCGTACCGCGACGACGGCGGGCAACTGCACGAGCGGCTGGCCAACTGCACGCACCTGGGGTGCATCGTGCACTGGAACAGCGAGGAGAAGAGCTGGGACTGCCCCTGCCACGGCTCGCGCTTCTCCCCCACGGGCGACGAGGTGCTGAACGGCCCCGCGCTCACCGGCCTGAAGCCGCTGGAGGGCGAGGGATGACCCGCCCGCGCGCGGTGATCCTGGACGTGGACGGCACCCTCATCGACACCAACGACGCGCACGCCCACGCCTGGATGGACGTGTGCCGCGACTTCGGCTACGAGGTGGCCTTCGGCGAGGTGCGGCGGATGATCGGGATGGGCGGCGACCGCGTCCTCCCGCGCCTCACCGGCCTCTCCGAGGAGAGCGACCTCGGGAAGGAGATCAAGGAGCGGCGGGGGAAGGTGTTCCGCGAGCGCTACCTCCCGTCGTGCCGTCCCTTCCCCTGCGCGCGCGAGCTGCTGGAACAGCTGCGGGGAGATGGGATGACGCTGGCGGTCGCCACCTCCGCCAGCAGCGACGACATGGCCGCGCTGCTGAAGGCGGCCGGCGTCGACGACCTGATCGAGGCGAAGACGTCGTCGTCGGACGCGGACGCATCCAAGCCCGCCCCCGACATCGTCGAGGCCGCGCTCGAGAACGCGGACGCGGCACCGGAAGATGCGGTGATGCTGGGAGATACGCCGTACGACGTGGCCGCGTCGAACCGCGCGGGCGTCCGCTGCGTCGCGCTCCGCTGCGGCGGCTGGGACGACGACGCGCTGAAGGACGCCGTGGCCATCTACGACGATCCGGCGGATCTGCTCGCGCACTACGAGGAGTCGCCGTTCGGGGGAGGAGCCGCACGGAAAGCATCGTAGCCGGGCGCCGCCCGCGGTGGGGCCCTCTCCCTGGCGCTTCGCGCCTGTCCCTCCCCCAAAACCGACTGGGGGAGGGACCTGGGCTCGCTTCGCTCGCGGCGGCTCGGTGCACGCCGAGACATCCGACCCCTCCAACTGTCATTCCGAGGGCGACCACACCGTAATCGCGTCCGCACCGAATCCTGTCGCCCGAGGAATCTATAGGCGGGGCAACACCTTATACTAAATCCGGGAATTTGGTTGATGCACCCGAACCGATCCCACGCTGACGTCATCCTGAGGCCCAGACTGTGTAAAAACCTCCTGGAGCGGTTTCTCCGGGCGACATGGAGGCCGGCTCTTCGCACCTGCCTGGGCGGTTGTGGGGACTACCTGCAGTGCCCCCTATAGCTTCGGGGATGCCTCCTTGTTCGCCCGGGGCCGTGCAGCCCGAAAACGGCCCCCCAAAGCCGCTCACG
>DASUYB010000192.1 GCA_036377595.1 Longimicrobium sp.
AGCACCTCGACGCTGCGCTCGCGCTCGTATTGCGCCAGCGCCTCGCGTAGATCGACCGACCCGCGAAGCGCGCGCGATAGCGCGATCGCGTCCTCGAGCGCGAGCTTGGTGCCCGACCCCACCGAGAAGTGCGCGGTGTGCGCGGCATCGCCGATCAGCACGAGCGGAATTTCGCGGTCGCCGACGCGCGTCCACACCGACCACGTCTTGCACGTGATACGCGGGAAGCGCAGCCAGTTCGCCGAGCCGCGCAGGTGCGCCGCGTTGGTCATCAAGCGGTGGCCGTCGAGGTAGCGCGCGAACAGGCGCTCGCACCATGCGGTCGCCTCGTCCTGCGTCATGCGGTCGAGGCCCGCTTTGCGCCAGACCGGCTCCGGCGTCTCGACGATGAACGTGGACGTGTCGTCGTCGTAGCGGTAGGCGTGCGCCTGGAACCAGCCGTGTGGCGTCTCCTCGAACGCGAACGTGAAGGCGTCGAAACGCCGCTTCGTTCCGAACCAGACGTAGCGGCACTGCCGCAGGTCGATGTCCGGGACGAATTGCGCGGCGTGACGCATGCGAATGCGGCTGTTCGCGCCGTCCGACGCGAGCACGAGGTCGGCGCGAAACGCCACAGCGAGGGCGAGCTCGTCTTCGACGTCGGTCTCGAACGCGAGCTCGACGCCTTCCGCCTCGCAGCGGCGCTGCAGGATGTTCAGCAGTCGCTTGCGCCCGATGCCGCAGAAGCCGTGGCCGCCGGAGGTGATCGTGCGGCCCTTGAAGTGGACGTCGATGTCGTCCCAGTGGGCGAAGCTGCCGGTGATGCGGCGATAGCTCTCCTCGTCGGCCGCGCGGAGGTTGCCGAGCGTCTGGTCGCTGAACACCACGCCCCAGCCGAAGGTGTCGTCGGGGCGGTTCCGCTCCAGCACCGTGACCTGGTGCCGCGGGTCCGCCTTTTTCATCAGCAGTGCGAAGTACAGCCCCGCCGGCCCGCCGCCGATGGTGACGACCTTCAAGCCCCGCCCTCCGCCACTGGTGTGCGATGCGTGCGATGAACGCGGGTAGTGTACGGGACGGCGCGGATGGCGGGAAGGGGAGGGTAGAGACAGGCGGACGGATCTGCCCACAACCCAGGATGGGGATGCGAGTGGGATGGGTGGGAGGATGCGAGTGGGATGGATAGCAGTATGCGAGTGAACTCGCGGCTACAACTACACGCAGTCCGCCTTCGCGGACTCCCTGGGGCGACGGCATTCGTCCGGAGGGGCAACGGTTGCGCTGGTGCGTGAGGATCAGCGTTCGCGGTGCCGCACCATCGCGGCCGTGTCGACCGTCGGTGAGTCAGCCGCGATGCTGTCCCATATCGCGGTGACGAGTTCAATCCGCCGCTCGACATCAAGGGCGAGAACCGCTTTCATGTCGACGGGATGATTTGGTCGGACGTGGGGACTGGGTTCAGGGGTCGGTTGAGGCACGTGCATGTGTCTCCGCGCATGGCCGTGGAAGATCCTCTCCAGCGTGTCGATGGTGGTGCCGCCGAGATGGTGCTCCTCCTGGCGGAGGATGTAGTCGCGAACGTGGGGCACCTGCTGCTTGGAGAGGGTGAACGCGCCGTAGTATCCCTGCCACTTGAAGAACCCGCCGGGGTCGAGCACCTGTGTCACCAGGTGCGACGAGGCTCCCTTCGCGTGCTGCACCATCTCCGAGATCCGCGTCATCGGATGGAAGCGCACGAGCAGGTGCACGTGGTCCTCGATCCCGCCGATCGCGACGGCGTCGCACCGATGCTTGCGCACCTGGTCGAGAATGCACCCATAGACCGGTTCGCGGAGATCGGGCCGGATGAGCGGCATCCGGTCCCACGTGCTCCAGACGAGATGCAGGTACAGTTGCGTGTATGGCTCGCGCATCGGCGTGGCGGCGGAGGTGTGAGGATGCGGAATAATCACGAATATCGCCTTTCCGCCGCAGCCCCGCGCCCCACAAAAACGACCGCTCCGGCCACGCCACCGCCGGAGCGAAATCATTGTCGCAGTCGAGTCCGCGAAGGCGGACTGTGTGTAGTTGTAGCCGCGACTTCTTCAGTCGCATACTCCACACTCTCGACCCACTCCCTTCCGGCCCCAGCACTACCACCCACCGTCCTCACCCCGTCCGCCCCAGCCTTACCACGATCTCGTACTCCTCGGGGGTGACGGGCTGGACGGAGAGGCGGCTCTTGTTGATCACCAGCATCTTCTCCAGCCCAGATGTCTGGCGCAGCTCGTCGAGGCCGATCACGCGCGGGAACG
This sequence comes from Longimicrobium sp., assembly GCA_036377595.1. Classification (NCBI taxonomy): domain Bacteria; kingdom Pseudomonadati; phylum Gemmatimonadota; class Longimicrobiia; order Longimicrobiales; family Longimicrobiaceae; genus Longimicrobium; species Longimicrobium sp. Next base: position 2,271 of record DASUYB010000192.1, read on the forward strand.
CCTCGGCGAACTCGACGTCGACCATGTACCAGCGCGGGTCGTCGTCCGACGCCTTCTCGTCGAAGTACTCGCTCTCGGGGTCGCGGGCGGTGGGGTCGGGGTAGCCGCGCGAGGCCACGCGCGCCAGCCCCGCCACGCCGATCGGCTCGGTGTTGCTGTGGTAGAAGAGCACCGGGTCGCCCGGGCGCATGTCGTCGCGCATGAAGTTGCGCGCCTGGTAGTTGCGCACGCCCTCCCAGAACGTCTTCCCGTCGCGCCGCAGGTCGGAGATCGAGTAGACCTCCGGCTCGCTCTTCATCAGCCAGTGCTTCGCCATCCGCGTCCCCCCTCGAGTGCGTCGTCGTCTCCATCTCCCGGCCTCCCGGAGACATCATGGGCGCGCGCGGGGGCGGGATCAAGTGAACGGAGAACGGGAGGTGGGGCAGAGTTGGCCACCGTGGACGGTCAATTGGCTCTAGACGAGCGATGGTGATCCGGTGCAGACCAGGAAATCCGCCCCAGCCGCGGACGAAGGAAGCTGCACGGGAGGGATGGATCGGGCCGGTTCGAAGCGCCGAATGGCGCGTTTCTGCCGATGGCTTGCATCTTACACCGAATCCGCCTTTCTTTGGGGGCCCTGAATCCGGATGCACGCAGCGTCCGGAAGTGATACGCCCCAGTCCCGCGCGGAGGCCCGTCGCATGCCCAATCCGTCGATGCCCGGATCCTCTTCCTGCGTCCCCAGCGGCTACCTCGGCTCGGGGAACTGACCGTCGTCCGCCGCGGGGGATTGACCGCGGGGCGGCCGGGCGATCCATTCACGGCCAGACCGCCTCGACAGTCCCCCGCGCCCGTGAACCGCCCGTGAGCACGCAACCCGCGAAGGACCCCTGGATCCAACGGCCGCGGCCGCGCCCTGGTGCGCGGCTGCGGCTTCTGCTGCTGCCGCATGCCGGCGGCGGCGCCTCGATGTTCCGCGGCTGGGCCGACGCCCTGCCGCCCGACGTGGAGGTGTGCCCGGTGCAGCTTCCCGGGCGCGAGGACCGCATCCGCGAGCCGGCCATCGACCGGATGGAGCCGCTGGTGCTGGCGCTGGCCGGCGCGCTGGAGCGCTGGCGCGACCTGCCGTACGCGGTGTTCGGCCACAGCAACGGCTCGGTGGTGGGCTTCGAGCTGGCGCGCCACGCGCGGCGCACCGGCACGCCCGGGCCGGTGCACCTGTTCGCCTCCGGCCGCCGCGCGCCCGACCAGCCCTCGCGCCTGCCGGACGTGCGCCAGCTGCCGGACAAGGAGATGATCGCCGAGCTGAGCCGGCTGGGCGGGATGCCGAAGCTGGTGATCGAGCATCCCGAGCTGATGGAGCTCATCCTGCCGCTGCTGCGCGCCGACATGGCGCTGATCGAGACGTACGAGTACCGCGAGGAGCCGCCGCTCTCCATCCCCATCACCGGCTACACGGGCGACCAGGACCCGCGCGTGACGGTGGACGAGGCGCGCGGTTGGGAGCGTCACACCAGCGGCGGCTTCCAACTCCGCGTCTTCCCCGGCGACCACTTCTACCTCCTCGGCGGCGACGGCCAGGTGCTGTCCACCCTCTCCGCCGACCTGCGCGCGGCCGTCTCCGCGCTGTAACTGCCTGTAGTTCAACGGCTCGCGCCCGAACGGGAGGCGCCGGAGGAAATGTTCCTCCGGCGCCTCCGCTGCTTTCGCGTGCGGTCCCGCCATGCATCCGGCCAGAGGCGGCAACCGTATCGTACGCGTCGTCCGCAGCGCGCCCTGCGTGGATGCGGCGGAGGGACTCCTCCAGTCCATCTTCACGAGTAGGCAACGTTTTGTCCCGTCAGGCTGGTATTCGTGGCAACAAGAATTGTGTCGGATTCTGCGCAATGCGAGAAATGCGTGGTGTTTTCCTCCGCGATTGGCGCAGGGAGAGCGCTCGTTTCCGTGGGTCGCATCCGTGTCGTTCCGACCTTCGGGGAAAATTCGCCCCAAGCCGGCCGCCGTTCGGGACAGAGCTGCCGCAGCATGCCAGAAACATCAGCAGCGGCGCGGGTTTGTGAATGTTGTGCAGATGCAACGACTTGGGTCAAACTACTACATTTCCGGCGCCGGTTGCATTAGATTGGCGACTGTAAAATCGAGCCACGGCTCCGGGGACTAGGGCGGAGGGCGGTTGAGCGCTCGCCGCCCCGGCGGTTTTTCGTCCCTATTCAGTCCGCTCGAAGTCTCGTTTGGATCGCGTCCGCTACCGACGCGACGCGCCGGCCGCGCGAGGCGGGGCCCGCACCCAGGTGCACTCCGTATACGCCACCGCTGGTACAGTCCCGTGTGGAAGCGCTCCCCACGAGCCGGTCGGCACCGCCGCCCGTTCACCCGCAGTACACGAGGAACCGCAGGTGATCTCCGCCAGTCCGACGCTTCGCCCGACGGCCTTTCCCGCGCCCGACGCGGGGGACGCGTGCGCGCACCACCTCTTCGAGGCGGCCGCCGACGCCGCTCCCCTGGCGCCGGCGGTTGCGCTCGCGGGCGAGACGGTGTGCTTCGCCGCGCTGGACCGCCGCGCCGCCGCGGTGGCCGCGCGGCTGGCCGCGCTGGGGGTGGGCCCCGAGGTGCGGGTGGGCGTGCTGCTGGAGCGCGGGCCCGAGCTGGCGGCCGCGCTGCTGGGGGTGTGGAAGGCGGGCGGCGCGTACGTTCCCCTCGACCCGGATTATCCCGCCGAGCGCATCGCCTACATCCTGGAGGACTCGGGCGCGGCGGCGGTGCTGGCGCACGGCAGCACGCTCGACCGGCTTCCCGCGGACGGGCCGCCGGTGATCGACGTCGACGGGATCCTTGCCGCGGAGGGCGACGGCTTCGAGGACGTGCAGGTGCCGGCCGACGCGCTGGCGTACGTCATCTACACCTCCGGCTCCACCGGGCGCCCCAAGGGCGTCGGCGTGTCGCACCGCTCGCTGGTGTCGCACAACCGGGCGGCGGCGGAGCTGTTCGGGCTCACGCCCGCGGACCGGGTGGCGCAGATCGCGTCGATCGGCTTCGACATCTCGGTGGAGGAGATCTTCCCCACCTGGGCGGCGGGGGCCACGGTGGTGTTCCGCCCCGCAGACGTGCCGCTGATCGGCGACGCGTTCGCGCGGTGGATGGAGCGCGAGGGCGTGACCATCCTCAACATCCCCACCGCGCTGTGGCACGCGTGGGTGGCGGAGATGGGCGACGACGCCGCGCTCCCGCCGTCGCTGCGCCTCGTCGTCGTCGGCGGCGAGAAGGCGCAGGCAGGGACGCTGGCCCGGTGGCGCCGCGTCGCGGGCGAGCGCGCGCGGTGGATGAACAGCTACGGCCCGACGGAGGCGACGGTCACGGCCACTGCGTGGGAGCCGGAGCCGGGCGCCGCGCCGTCCGAGGGCGAGGTGCCGATCGGCGGGCCGCTGGCCAACACGCGCTGCCTGGTGCTGGACGAGATGCTTCGTCCCGCCGCGCCGGGCGAGGCGGGGGAGCTGTGCCTGGGCGGGCTGGGCGTGGCGCGCGGCTACCTGGGGCGCGCGGCGCTGACGGCCGAGCGTTTCGTCCCCGATCCCCAGTCGGTCATGCCCGGCGCGCGGATGTACCGCACGGGCGACCGGGTGCGCTGGCGCGAAAGTGCGGAAGTGCGTGAGTGCGGAAGTGCGCTGGGTTCCGCGCGCGACGAACGCACTGGCGCACTCGCGCACTCACGCACCGCGGTTCTCGAGTTCCTGGGCCGCCTGGACGACCAGGTGAAGGTCGGCGGGTTCCGCGTGGAACCCGGCGAGGTGGAGACGGTGCTCGCAGAGCACGCGGACGTGGCGCAAGCGGCCGTGGTCGCGCGCGACGATGGCACCGGGCGCACGCGCCTGGTGGCCTACGTCGTCCCGCGCGCCGGGTCGGACGCGGACGAGGCCGCGCTGCGGCGCTGGCTGCGCGGCCTCCTTCCCGGCTTCATGGTGCCATCGGCCGTCGTCCTGCTCGACGCGCTGCCGCTGACGCCGCACGGCAAGGTCGACCGCCGCGCGCTTCCCGCGCCCGCCGCGCTGCTGCCGGTGGAGGGCGACGCCGCGCCCGCGGGCGACACCGAGCGCACGGTGGCGGAGATCTGGAGCGAGGTGCTCGGTTTCGGGCCGATCCCCTCCGACGCGGACTTCTTCGACCTGGGCGGGCACTCGCTGCTGGGGATGCTGGTCCTCTCGCGCATCGGCCAGCGCTTCGGGGTGGAGCTGCCCGTGCGCGCGCTGTTCGACGCGCCCACGGCTGCCGCGCTGGCCGCGCGCATCGACGCGGCGCGCGGCGCGCCGGTCGTTCCGCATCCGCCGCTGCGGCCGGTGCTGCGCGAGCAGCCGCTCCCCCTCTCCTTCGCCCAGCAGCGGCTCTGGTTCCTGCACCAGATGGAGCCGGAGAGCCCCTTCTACAACATCCCCGCCGCCGTCCGCCTCGCCGGCGCGCTGGACGCCGATTCGCTCCGCCGCGCGCTGGCCGAGATCGTCCGCCGCCACGAGGCGCTCAGGACGACGTTCCTGGCGACGGCGGACGGCTCCGTCCAGGTCGTGCATGCCGCGCAGCCTTCCTTCGATCTCCCCTTCCACGACCTGTCGGGGGATGCGGATGCCGAGGCCGAGGCGCTGCGCATCGCGGCCGTCGAGGCGGAGACGCCCTTCGACCTGATGCGCGACGTGCTGCTGCGCGCGGTGCTGATCCGCGTCTCCCCCGAGGAGCACCTGCTGGTCCTCAATCTCCACCACGTGGCGGGCGACGGGTGGTCGGTCGGCGTGCTCTTCCGCGAGATCGCGGCGCTGTACGCGGCCTTCCGCGACGGGCGGCCGTCGCCGCTCCCCGATCTCCCCGTGCAGTACGCGGACTTCGCGGTGTGGCAGCGCGAGTGGCTGCGCGAGGAGGTGCTCGAGGCGCAGCTGGCCTACTGGCGCGGCCGCCTGGCCGGCGCGCCCGCCGTGCTCGAGCTGCCCACCGATCGCCCCCGCCCCGCGGTGCAGACCTACCGCGGCGCCGTCCTCTCCTTCGAGATCCCCGCGGAGCTGACGGCCAGGCTGCGCGAGGCGGCGCGGCGAGCGGACGCCACGCTGTTCATGGTGCTGCTGGCCGGCTTCGACCTGCTGATCCACCGCCTCTCGGGCCGCGACGACGTCGTCGTGGGCTCGCCCATCGCGGGGCGGGTGCGGCGCGAGGTGGAGGGGCTGATCGGCTTCTTCGTGAACACCATGGCGCTGCGCACCGACCTCTCCGGCGACCCCACGTTCGCGGAGCTGGTCGGCCGCGTGCGCGAGACGACGCTGGAGGCGTACGCGCACCAGGATCTCCCCTTCGAGCGCGTGGTGGAGGAGCTGCAGCCGGAGCGCACGCTCAGCCACAACCCGCTCTTCCAGGTCGCCTTCGCGCTGCAGAACGTGGCGATGGAGCCGGTGGACGCGCCCGGGCTGCGGCTGTCGCTCGAAGACGTCGACAGCGGCACCAGCAAGTTCGACATGTTCCTGGAGATGCTGGAGGAGGGCGGCCGGCTGCGCGGGAACCTGGAGTACGCCACGGACCTGTGGGAGCCCGCCACGGTGCGGCGGATGGTCGCGCTCTTCCTGCGGCTGCTGGAGGGCGTGGCCGGCGACGGCGCGCTCCCCATCTCCCACGCGGCGCTGCTCGACGGCGCGGACGCGAGCGGCGAGGTCTCCGCCTGGAACCGGACGGCGCGCGACTATCCGCGCGAGTCCACCGTCCACGCGCGCTTCGCCGCCGTCGCGGCCGCGCGGCCCGAGGCCGTCGCCGTGTCGTGGGAGGGCGGGGCGATGACGTACGCGGAGCTGGACGCCCGCGCGAACCGCATCGCCAACCACCTGGTCCGGCTCGGCGTGACGGCGGACGAGCCGGTGGCGCTCCTGGCCGACCGCTCGCCCGGCCTGATCGCGGCGATCCTGGGGATCCTGAAGGCGGGCGGCGCGTACGTCCCCATCAACCCCAAGTATCCGCGCAGCCGCGTCGCCTTGATGCTGGACGACTGCGGTGCGCGCGTCATCGTCACCGAATCCGCATTCGCCCCGGTGCTGCCGGAGCGCGACGGGCTGACGGTCGTCTCGCTCGACGCGGACGCGGGGGCGATCGCGCTGGAGCCGGCGGAGGCGCCCGTCGTCGCCATTTCGGCGGACAGCGCGGCGTACGTGATCTACACGTCGGGGTCGACGGGGCGGCCGAAGGGCGTCGTCGTTCCCCACCGCGCGGTGATGCGGCTGGTGATCAACACCGACTTCGCCGGGTTCGGGGCGGGGGAGACGTGGCTGCAGCTGGCGCCCGTGGCCTTCGACGCCAGCACGCTGGAGCTGTGGGGGCCGCTGCTGAACGGCGCGCGGCTGGCGCAGTATCCCCCGATCGCCGTGGACCCGGCCGAACTGGGCGCGTTCATCCGGCGGCAGGGGGTGACCAGCGCGTGGCTGACCGCCGGTCTCTTCCACCAGATGGTGGACACCACGCCCGACGCCATCTCCGGGCTGCGGCAGCTGCTGGCCGGCGGCGACGTGCTGAGCGCGCCGCACGTCCGCCGCGTGCTGGAGGCCTTCCCCGGCGTGCGGCTGATCAACGGCTACGGACCCACGGAGAACACCACCTTCTCCTGCTGCCGCACCATCACCGCGGCCGACGTGGAGCGGGCGTCGATCCCCATCGGCCAGCCCATCGCCAACAGCACGGCGTACGTGCTGGACCCGCATCTCAACCCCGTGCCGGTGGACGTCCCCGGCGAGCTGTTCGTGGGTGGCGAAGGGCTGGCGCGCGGCTACCTGGGCGCGCCGCGGATGTCGGCGGAGCGCTACGTCCCGCATCCGTACGCGGAGACGCCCGGCGCGCGGCTCTATCGCACGGGCGACCGCGTGCGCCGGCGGCCGGACGGGAGCATCGAGTTCCTGGGCCGCATCGACGAGCAGGTGAAGATCCGCGGCTACCGCATCGAGCCCGGCGAGATCGAATCGGTGCTGGAGCGCAGCCCGCTAGTCGCCAAGGCCGCCGTGCACGTGCGCGAGGACGCGCCGGGCGACAAGCGGCTGGTGGGATACGTCATTCCCGCGAAACCCGGCGCGGAGGCGGTCGCAACGGCGGCGGACGGCGAGACGGCCGAGCGCCAGGTGCACCAGTGGGAGACGCTGTTCGACGACGTCTACACCGGGTCGCGCGGCACCGACGAGGGCGACGAGACCTTCGACATCATCGGCTGGAACAGCTCGTACACCGGCCAGCCCATCCCCGCGGAGGAGATGCGGGAGTGGGTCGACCGCACCGTGGAGCGCATCCTCGCCCTCGGCCCGAAGCGCGTGCTTGAGCTGGGCGTGGGGACGGGGCTCCTCCTCTTCCGCGTCGCACCGTCGTCCGCCGAGTACGTGGGGACGGACTTCTCCGCACAGGTGCTGGCGCGGCTGGAGGAGCGGCTGCGTTCCGCGCCTGTCCAGCTCCCGCCCGTCCGCCTCCTGCAGCGCGAGGCGGCCGACTTCGCGGGCGTGGGCGGCGGCTTCGATACTGCCATCCTCAACTCCGTCTGCCAGTACTTCCCCGGCGCCGAGTACTTCGCGCGCGTGGTGGAGATGACGGTGGACGCGCTGGCGGACGGCGGCGCCTTCTTCATCGGCGACGTGCGCAGCCTGTGGACGCTGGACGCGTTCCGCACGGCCATCGAGTTCGAGGTGGCGGCGCCGTCGGTCTCCACGCGCGACCTGCGGCAGCGCGCGCGGCGGATCGTGGAGGAGGAAGAAGAGCTCGTCGTCGAGCCCGACTTCTTCCGCGCGCTCCGGCGCCGCATCCCCCGCATCTCGCGAGTGGAGACGCGGGTCAAGCGCGGGCGACACCACAACGAGCTCACCCGCCACCGCTTCGACGTCGTCGTCCACGTCGGTCCGCCGGTGGAGATCCCCGTCGCCCCCTCCATCGAGTGGGATGCGGGGATGGACGTCACCAGCATGGAGGAGATGGTGCGGGGGCGTGGCGGCGAGCCCGTCGCCATCCTCGGCATCCCCGACGCGCGGCTGTGGCGCGAGCTGCGGATCGTGCAGCTGCTGGAGATGGAGGAGGGGCCGGAGACGGTGGCCGACGCGCGCGCCGTGCTCGACGCCGAGCCGTCACCCGCCATCGACCCCGAGGCGCTGTGGGCGCTGGGCGACGCGCTGGGGATGGAGGTGGAGATCCGCCACGCGGGCGCGCAGGCGCCGGGGCGCGTCGACGCGCTCTTCCGCCGGCGTGGCGACGAGGTGGCCTTCCCCGAGCGGCCGCTGCTGGAGAAGGAGATGGTTGGCTATGCCAACGATCCGCTCTGGGCCGCGCAGGCGCGCGACCTGGCGCCGCGGCTGCGCGCGTGGCTGAAGGAGCAGCTCCCCGAGCACATGGTGCCCGGCGCGCTGGTGGTGATGGACGCCTTCCCCCTGACGCCCAACGGGAAGGTGGACCGCCGGGCCCTGCCCGCGCCCGAGCCGGCGCGGCTGGGCGGCACCGAGGAAGGCGTCGAGCCGCGGACGGAGACGGAGCAGCGGCTGGCCGCGATCTGGGCCGAGGTGCTGCGGCTGGAGAACGTCTACGTCGACGACAACTTCTTCGACCTGGGCGGCCATTCTCTCCTCGCCACGCAGCTCGCGACGCGGGTGCGCGAGGGCTTCGGCATCCAGCTCCCCCTGCAGCGCATCTTCGAGGCGCCGACCGTCGCCTCGCTGGGGGCGATCGTGGACGCGGCGCGCGACGAGGCGCTGGCGGGGCTGATCGACGAGCTGGAGACGCTGAGCGACGACGAGGTGCGCGCGCTGCTGGAGGCGGAGGGCGCCTTCGGCGAGAGCGGCATGGCCACCGCGGGGGACTGACGGATGGCCGACGTTCTCAAGCGCCTGCAGGACCTTTCGCCCGAACGGCGGCGCCTGCTGGAGCTGCGCCTGAAGATGCAGCAGGAGCAGGCCGCCGGCCCCGAGCTGCGCCCGCGCGCCCGCCCGGACGGCACCGCGCCGCTGAGCTACGCGCAGGCGCGGCTGTGGGTGCTGGACCGGATGGACCCCGGCAGCGCCGCGTACAACATGCCGCACCCGCTGCGCATCCGCGGCCCGCTGGACGCGGAGGCGCTCGCGCGCGCGCTCGAGGCCCTGCGCGCGCGCCACGAGACGCTGCGCACGACCTTCGCCGAGCGCGAGGACGGGCCGGTACAGGTGATCCACGCACCGTCGCCCATCTCCCTGCCGCTCGCCGATCTGTCCGACTTGTCCCAGATCGAGGGCGAGGCGGAGGTGCGGCGGCGGGTGGACGAGGACGCGAACACCGGGTTCGACCTCGTGGCCGGGCCGCTCGTGCGCGCGTCGCTGCTGCGGCTGTCGGCGGACGAGCACGTGCTGCTGCTGTGCATGCACCACATCGTCAGCGACGGGTGGAGCATGGGCGTGTTCGCGCGCGAGCTGGGCGCGCTGTACGCGGCGATGCGCGAGGGGCGCGAGCCGCATCTCCCGCCGCTGCCGGTGCAGTACGCGGACTTCGCGGCGTGGCAGCGCGAGCACCTGCGCGGCGACGAGCTGGCGCGCTTGACCGCGTTCTGGAAACACGCGCTGGAAGGCGCGCCCGCCGCGCTGGAGCTGCCGACGGACCGCGTCCGCCCCGGCGCGGAGAGCCACCGCGGGCGCACGCTGAAGACGCGCATCGCCGCGGATACGGCTGCGCGGCTGCGCGACTTCGCGCGTGCGGAGGGGGCGACGCTGTTCAACGTGCTGACCGCCGCCTTCCGCGTGGTCCTCGCGCGCCACAGCGGGCAGGACGACGTGGTGCTGGGCACGCCCGTCGCCAATCGCCAGAAGACGGAGCTGGAGGGGCTGGTCGGCTTCTTCGTCAACACCCTCCCGCTGCGCTCGCGCGTCTCCGGCGGCGACACCTTCCGCGCGCTCGTCCACCGCGAGAAGACCGTCGCGCTGGCGGCGTTCAACCACCAGGACCTGCCGTTCGACCGCATCGTCGAGGAGCTGCGGCTGCCGCGCGACCCCGCGCGCAACCCCGTGTTCCAGGCGATGGTCACGCTGCAGAACGCGCGGATGGAGCCGGTGGCGTTGGGCGGCGTGGAGATCACGCCGCTGGCGCCCGAGTACCACACCGCCAAGTTCGACCTGACGCTGGACCACTACGAGGAGGACGACGGCGCCGTCCGCATGGAGGCGGAGTGGGCCACGGACCTCTTCGACGAGCCGACGGTGGCGCTGATCGTCGGCCACGTGCACGCGCTGCTGGCGGACGGGCTCGCCAAGCCCGGCGCGCCGCTGCGCGAGCTGGCGGGCGCGTCGGTGGCGGAGCGCCGCTTCGCCATCGCGGCGGTGAACGCGACGGCGGCGGAGTACGAGCGCGAGGCGCCCATCCACCGCCTGTTCGAGGCGCGCGCGGCCGAGACGCCGGACGCCGTCGCCGCCGAGTTCGGCGACTCGACGCTGACCTACGCGGAGCTGGACGCGCGGGCCACGCGGCTGGCGCACCGTCTCCGCGCGCGCGGCGTCGGCCTGGAGAGCCGCGTCGGCGTGGCGATGGAGCGCTCGGCGGACCTCGTCGCCGCGATGCTGGCGGCGCTGAAGGCGGGGGCGGCGTACGTCCCGCTCGACCCGTCGTATCCCGCCGAGCGGCTGGCGTTCATGCTGGAGGATGCCGGCGTCGGCGCGCTCCTCGTCGCCGGGGACGTCCCGCCTGCGCTGGCGTCGTTCGCCGGGCCGATCCTCTCCATCTCGGCAGATGGGGATGACGGCGCCGCGGACGCATCCCCCGATCTCCCGATCGAAGTACCGGCGGATGCGCTCGCGTACGTGGTCTACACGTCGGGATCGACCGGGCGGCCGAAGGGGATCGGGATTCCGCACCGGGCGGTGACGCGCCTCGTGCGCAACACGGCGTACGTGCCGTTCGGGCCGGCGGAGCGGATCGCGCAGGCGTCGAACGCCAACTTCGACGCCATCACCTTCGAGGTGTGGGGCGCGCTGCTGAACGGCGGCGCGGTGGTCGGCCTGGACCGCGACACCACGCTGGAGCCGGAGACGCTGGTCGCCGCGCTGCGCGAGAAGCGCATCACCGCCACGTTCCTCACGACGGCGCTGTTCAACCAGGTGGCGCGCCGGATCCCGGACGGCTTCAACTCCATCTCCCACCTGCTGTTCGGCGGCGAGGCGTGCGACCCGGCCGCCGTCCGCGCGGTGCTGGACGCCGGCGGCCCGAAGCGGCTGCTGCACGTCTACGGGCCGACGGAGAGCACGACGTTCGCGACCTGGCACCCGATCGCCGCCGTCCCCGCGGACGCGGCGACGGTGCCGATCGGCCGGCCGCTCGCGAACACGACGGCGTACGTCGTGGACGCGGACGGGCGCGCGTGCAACCCCGGCGAGCCCGGCGAGCTCCTGCTCGGCGGCGACGGGCTGGCGCGCGGCTACCTGGCTCGCCCCGCGCTGACCGCCGCGTCGTTCGTCCCCGACCCGTTCTCCGGCACGCCCGGCGCGCGGCTCTATCGCACGGGCGACCGGGTGCGGCTGCGCGAGTGCGAAAGTGCGAAGGTGCGAAAGTGCGAAAGTGACGCGCCCGCAACCACTTTCGCACCCTCGCACTCTCGCACTTTCGCACTGGAGTTCCTCGCCCGCATCGACGAGCAGGCGAAGATCCGCGGCTTCCGCATCGAGCCGGGCGAGGTGGAGGCGGCGCTGCGCGAGCTGGACGGCGTGCGCGACTGCGCCGTCGTCGTCCGCACCGACGGCGGGGAGAAGCGGCTCGTCGCGTACGTCGTCCCCGCGAACGGCAGCGCGCCGTCCCCCGCCGGCCTGCGCGAGGCGCTGGGCGGGCGGCTGCCGGACTACATGGTGCCCACCGCGTTCGTCGCGCTCGACGCCATCCCCCTGACGCCGAACGGGAAGACGGACCGCCGCGCGCTCCCCGCGCCGGAAGCCGGCGCGCACGAGGACTTCGTCGCCCCCGCCACGCCGTCGGAGACCGCGCTGGCGGAGATCTGGGCGCAGGTGCTGGGCGTCGACCGCGTGAGCGTCGAAGACGATTTCTTCCTCCTCGGCGGCCATTCGCTGCTGGCGACGCAGGTGGTCTCGCGCATCCGCCGCGCGCTGGGCGCCGAGGTGCCGCTGCGCGCCGTGTTCGAAGCGCCGACGGTGCGCCGTCTGGCCGCGCGCGTCGACGCGCTGGCGGGGACGGGCGAGGCGCGGCTGCCGCCGGTGGTCCCCGTCGACCGCGCGGGCGCGCTGCCGCTGTCGTTCGAGCAGGAGCGGCTCTGGTTCCTGGAGCGGATGGAGCCCGAGGCGGGCGTCTACAACATGCCCGTGCGCATCCGCCTGCGCGGCTCGTTGAACGCGGAGGCGCTGCGCCGCGCGCTGGAGACGGTCGTCCATCGCCACGAGGCGCTGCGCACGCTCGTCGGTGAGGAGGCCGCGGGGCCGGTGCAGACGGTCGCCCCGCCCGCGCGTCTCGATCTCCCGCTGGTGGTCGCCGAAAACGAGGCGGACGCGCGCGGGGTGATGGACGAGGAGGCGTGGCGGCCGATCGACCTGGAGCGCGGCCCCCCCACCCGCGCGCTCCTCGTCCGCGTCGCCGACGACGAGCACGTCCTCGCCCTCAACGTCCACCACGCGCTGGCGGACGGCTGGTCGCTGGGGATCATCCTGCGCGAGGCCTCCGCCGCCTACGAGGCGCTCGCGCGCGGGGACGATCCGCATCTCCCCGAAGTCCCCCTGCAGTACGGCGACTTCGCGGCGTGGCAGCGCATGCACCTGACGGCGGATCGCATCGCGGCGATGGCGGGGTGGTGGCGCGAGCGGCTGGCCGGCGCGCCGCCCCTGCTGGAGCTGGCCACCGACCGCCCCCGCCCCGCGCGCCAGAGCTTCCGCGGCGCCGCGCTCCCCGTCCACCTCCCCGCGGAGCTCGTGCGCCGCGTCAAGGCGCTCGCCCAGGCCGAGGGCGCGACCGCGTTCATGGCGCTGCTCGCCGGTTTCCAGGTGCTGCTGGGGCGTCTCGCCAACCAGGACGACGTGGTGGTCGGCACCCCGGTCGCGGGGCGCGGCCGCGCGGAGACGGAGGGGATCGTCGGCCTGTTCGTGAACACGCTGGCGCTGCGCACCGACCTCTCCGCGAACCCCGGCTTCCGCGCGCTCCTGGGCCAGGTGCGCGAGACCACGCTCGGCGCGTTCGCGCGGCAGGAGCTGCCGTTCGAGAAGCTGGTGGAGGCGCTGAACGTGGAGCGCTCGCTGAGCCACGCGCCCGTGTTCCAGGTGATGTTCGAGCTGAACAGCCAGGAGACGGGAAACCTGGCCCTCCCCGGCGTCGCCGCGAGCTACGACGAGCTGGAGAAGCGCGCCGCCAAGTTCGACCTGACGCTGAGCCTGGAAGAGACGGCGGACGGGGCGATGGAGGGCGCGCTGGAGTACGCGACCGACCTGTTCGACGCGGCCACGGCGGAGCGCATCGCCGTGCGCTACCGGGTGCTGCTGGAGGCGCTGGCCGCCGCGCCGGACGCGCCCGTGGCCGCAGTGGAGATGCTGCTCCCCGGCGAGCGCGAGCGGCTGGCGGCGTGGAGCGACGGCGGCCCGGCCGTGGGCCCGCTGGCCGGCCACCGGCTGGTGGAGCGCTGGGTGGCGCGCACGCCGGACGCGACCGCGCTGCTGCTGGACGACGGCACGGCGTGGAGCTACGCCGAGTTGGACCGCCGCGCCAACCGCCTCGCGCGGCACCTGCGCGCGCTGGGCGCCGGGCCGGAGCGCGTCGTGGCGATCATGCTGGAGCGCTCGGCCGACCAGGTGGCGGCGGTGCTGGCCGCGTGGAAGGCGGGCGCCGCGTATCTCCCCATCGATCCCGCGTACCCGGCCGAGCGGCGCGCGTACATGCTGGCCGACTCGGGCGCGGGGATCGTGCTCACCCGCGCGGGGCTGGCCGACGGGATGGACACGGCCGCCGCGCGGGTGGAGACGATGGAGCAGGCGTGGGCCGCGGCGGACGCGCTCTCCGACGTCCCGCTGGACGTGGAGGTCGACGACGCGGGGATCGCGTACCTGATCTACACCTCCGGCTCCACCGGGCGCCCCAAGGGGGTGATGGTGACGCACGCGGGGCTGGAGAACCTGGCCGAGGGGCAGTCGTGGGGGTTCGGCATCCGCCCCGGGATGCGGGTGCTGCAGTTCGCGTCGTTCAGCTTCGACGCGGCGCTGGCGGACTTCGTCTCCACCCTGGGCAACGGCGCCACGCTGGTGCTGGCCGCGCCCGACGCGCTTCTCCCCGGCCGGCCGCTGGCCGACACGCTGCGCGGGCGGGAGATCGAGATGGTCTTCCTTCCCCCCTCCGCCTGGGCGGTGCTGCCGGAGGTCGAGCTGCCGGCGCTGAAGACGGTGATCTCCGGCGGCGAGGCGTGCCCGCCCGAGGTGGTGGCGCGCTGGAGCCCGGGGCGGCGCTTCGTGAACGCGTACGGGCCCACGGAGACCACCGTCTGCGCCAGTTGCGCGGTGCTGGAGGGTTCCCCCGCGGGACGCGCGCCGATCGGCGCGCCGATGCAGGGCCTGCGCGTGCACGTGCTCGACCGCGCGGGGCACCCGGCGCCCGTCGGCATCCCCGGCGATCTCTGCATCGGGGGGATCGGCGTGGCGCGCGGCTACCACGGACGGCCGGGGCTGACCGCGGAGCGCTTCGTCCCCGACGCGCACGCCCCCGAGCCGGGCGCAAGGATGTACCGCACGGGGGATCTCGCCCGGTGGACGGCGGAGGGGCAGCTGGAGTACCTGGGCCGGCTGGACCACCAGGTGAAGCTGCGCGGCTTCCGCATCGAGCTGGGCGAGGTGGAGGCGGCTCTGGCCGGGCGCCCCGAGGTGCGCGAGGCGCTGGCGCTGGTGCGCCCCTCGCCCGCGGGCGACCCGCGGCTGGTGGCGTACGTCACCCCCGGCGGCGCGGAGGCCGACGGCACGGCGCTGCGGTCGGCGCTGCGGCGCTCGCTCCCCGAGCACATGGTGCCGGCGGAGGTCGTGGCCCTGGACGCCTTCCCGCTCACCCCCAACGGCAAGGTCGACCGCGCCGCGCTCCCCGAGCCGCGCTGGGGCGCCGGCTCCGCCTCGGCCGCGCCGCGCGCCGGGACGGAGGAGGTGCTGGCGGAGATCTGGCGCGAGGTGCTGGGCGTGGAGCGCGTGGGGCGCGGCGACGGCTTCTTCGCGCTGGGAGGGCACTCGCTGCTGGCCGCGCGCACCGTCGCCCGCATCCGCCGCGAGCTGGGCGTCGACCTTCCCCTGCGCGAGGTGTTCGACGCGCAGACGCTGGAGGCGCTGGCGCTGAAGGTGGACGCCGAGCGCGCCCGCGCCGGCGGCGTGCCCGACGCGCCCATCGAGCCCGCGCCGCGCGACCGGCCGCTCCCCCTCTCTCCGTCTCAGGAGCGGCTCTGGTTCCTGCAGCGGATGCAGCCCGAGGGCACCGCCTTCAACATGCCGCTCCTCCTGCGGCTGCGCGGCGCGCTGGACGCGGACGCGCTGGCCCGCGCGCTGGGGGAGATCGTCCGCCGGCACGAGCCGCTGCGCACCGTGTTCGCGCGTACGCCGCAGGGGCCGGTGCAGGTGATCCGTCCCGCGGAGCCCATCGATCTCCCCGTCCTCGACCTCTCCGCCGAGCCGGACGCGGAGAAGGCGCTCCGCGCGCTGGCCGACGCCGAGGCCTCCACGCCCTTCGACCTGGAGCGCGGGCCGCTCTTCCGCGTGCGCCTGGCGCGTCTCGTCCCGACGGAGCACGCGCTGGTGGTGGGGATGCACCACGTGGTGGGCGACGGGTGGAGCATGGAGCGGCTGTACGCCGAGCTGACGGCGCTGTACGGCGCCTTCGTGGCCGGCGAGCCGTCGCCGCTTCCCGACCTCGCCGTGCAGTACGCCGACTTCGCCGTCTGGCAGCGCGGCTGGCTGCGGGGCGACTGGCTCCAGCGGCAGATGGAGTACTGGCAGACGAAGCTCGACCACGCGCCGGTCGTCGATCTCCCCACCGACCGCCCGCGGCGCCCGGTGGCCTCGCTGGCCGGCGGCGACGTGGAGACGCTCCTCCCGCGCGCCGACGCCGAGCGGCTGGAGGCGGTGGGGCATGCGGAGGGCGCCACGCCGTTCATGACCTTCCTGGCGCTGTACTGCGTGCTGCTGCAGCGCTGGACCTGGCAGGACGACCTGGTGGTGGGCACGGCGGTGGCGGGTCGAACCCGGCCCGAGCTGGAGCCGCTGATCGGCTTCTTCGTGAACGCCGTGGCGCTGCGCGTGGATGCCGGCGGCGACCCCAGCTTCCGCGAGCTGCTGCAACGCGTGCGCGCCACCACGCTGGAGGCGTACGCGAACCAGGACGTGCCCTTCTCGCGGCTGCTGGAGGAGCTGAAGGTGGAGCGCTCGCTGGGGCACCACCCCCTCACGCAGGTCTCCTTCACCCTGCAGCACGAGGCCCCGATGCCGCACCCCGAGGGGCTGGAGATCGAGGCCGACACCGACCCGGGCGACATCGGCACGGCCAAGGTGGACCTGACGCTGGGGATCGTGCGCCCGCCGGCGGGGCCGCTGCGGGTGTCGTGGGAGTACGCGTCGGACCTGTTCGACGCGGAGACCATCGCGCGGCAGGCGGCGCGCTTCACCCTGCTGGCGCGCGCCGCGGGCGAGCGCCCCGACGCGCCGCTCTCCGCGCTGCTCGACGACGCGCGGACGCCCGTCCACCGCCTCCCCGTCGCCACGTCGGCCACGGAGAGGGCGGCCTCGCCCGACGCGGCGCCGCTGGACGAAACGCCGCTGCACGGCGAGCTGGAGCGCACGGTGGCGGACGCCTGGCGCCAGGTGCTGGGGCGCGACGACGTGGGCGTGAACGACAACTTCTTCGAGATCGGCGGGCACTCGCTGCTGCTGGCGCGGCTGCAGGACGTGCTGGAGCAGGCGCTGGGGCGCGAGGTGGCGCTGGTGGACCTGTTCCGCCGCCCGACGATCCGCGCGTTCGCCGCCGGGCTGGAAGCGGCGCCGCAGCAGGCCGCCGCGCCGCAGCCGACAGCCGCCAAGCGCGGCGAGGACCGCGGCGCGGCGCGCAGGGCGGCGATGGCGAGGAGGAAGTAGGGACGCGGCGCGGCAGGGCGCCCTCCCCGGCTCGCCCTCCCCGGCTCGCCCTCCCCGGCTCGCCCTCCCCGGCTCGCCCTCCCCGGCTCGCCCTCCCCGGCTCGCCCTCCCCGGCTCGCCTAGGCTCGCCACCCCTCCCGTACCGGGAGGGGTAGGGGTGAGGAGATCGGCGCGGGCGGCGGGGATTGGCGCGGCCGCGGGCGGCCCCCTCCCCCGGCCCCTCCCCCGCTGCGCAGGGGAGGGGAGAACAAAGCGCGGGGGAAGGCGACGGGAGCGGACCGCGGGCCTCGCGGTGCACCGGAGGTTGTGACCGAACCGCAGGCGGCGCGGCAGCCCAGAACCCCACCC
>DASUYB010000193.1 GCA_036377595.1 Longimicrobium sp.
AGGCGCGGGCGGGGGGGGCGTTCCCCGGCCCGCGCTTCGCTGCATGGAGCTTGTGTGGATGAAGACGCGTCACGACTTTGTTCATCCCCAATCTCCTGTAACCAGATCGAACCGAGCGGAGCGCCCACCCGATGAGCTCGATGATCCGTCCCTTCGCGGCCGCAGCCTTCGCCGCCTGCCTCGCCGCGCCGGCGGCCGCGCAGGAAGCGCAGGGCGAGACGGCGGCGTTCGTGGTCACCATCGGCAGCGACACGCTGGCGGTCGAGAAGTACACGCGCGCCGGCGACCGCATCACCGGCGAGATGGTGTCGCGCTCGCCGCGCACCGTGGTCCGCACCTACACGGCGATGCTGAACCCCGACGGCAGCGTGCGCCGCGTGGAGATGACCTCCACCGTGCCCGGGACCACGCAGCCGCCCACCGTCGCCGCCACCGACTTCACGCTCGACAGCGCCATCACCCGCGTGCAGCGCGGCGACAGCGTGTTCGCCTTCCGCGTGGGCGCCAGCCGCCCGGTACCGCTGGTGGGCTACTCGCACGTGTTCTACGAGCAGGCGATGATGCACGCCCGCGCGCTGCGCCGCGACACGCTCACGCTGCGGCTGGTGCCCATCGGCTCCAACCAGAGCTACGAGATGACGGTCTCCGCGGTGGGCGAGGACTCGATGCGGCTGGCCAACCTCGCCGGCGTGCAGCACGTGGCCACCGACGCGCGCGGGCGGCTGCTGGGGCTGAACGGGATGGAGAGCACGCAGAAGTTCCTGGTCCACCGCGTTCCCGACGTGGACGTGGACGCCTACGCGGCCGAGTTCGCGCGCCGCGACGCCGCCCGCCAGGGGATGGGGCCGCTGAGCCCGCGCGACTCGGCGGTGGCGGACGTGGGCGGCGCGCACCTGTCGATCGACTACGGGCGGCCGTTCCGGCGCGGGCGCACCATCTTCGGCAGCGTGGTGCCGTGGGGCGAGGTGTGGCGCACCGGCGCGAACGCGGCCACCGGCTTCACCACCACGCGCGACCTGCTGATCGGTAGCGTGAGCGTCCCCGCGGGAAAATACACCCTGTGGACGCTGCCGGCGGAGAGCGGGTGGAAGCTGATCGTGAACCGCGAGACGGGCCAGTGGGGCACGGAGTACAAGCAGGAGCAGGACCTCGCGCGCATCGACATGCAGACGCGCACGCTCTCCGAGCCCGTGGAGGCGTTCACCATCAGGCTCGAGCCGGCCGGGACCGGCGCCGTCCTCCGACTGCAATGGGAGACCACCGAGGCCTTCGTTCCCATCACGGTGAAGTAATCACGATCGGGGGAGATGGAGACGGCGCCCGTACCAGGTTCAGGTGCGGGCGCCGCCTTTCTTTTTGATCTCACGCAGGGTTAGCAGAGTCAGCAGTTGGTAAAGCTGCTTGTAACTGCTGACTCTGCTGACTCTGCGTGAACCCTTCTGTTTTTCGGTCAGTACGCCGGCTTCGGCGGGCGGACGCGCGCCGCGGTCTTCGTCTGCTCGGAAAGCACGTCGCCGAGCGCCAGGACCACGCCGGTGCCCAGGGCCAGCAGCAGCGCCGTCTCCATGTTGCGGCTGCGGCGGACCGGGTGCGGCAGCCGCGGCGCGCCGCCGCGCGTGTGCAGCGCGTTGCGCGTCATGCTGCGCGCCGTCTTCGTCACCGCCCCGCCGATCACCGCCCACATCAGCTTCCGTCCCAGGCTTGCCATATCGCTCTCCCGCGCAACGGTTTGCCGCTCCGTCCCGAGCGTTCCGCCAATGCAGGAGCCGCGCCAGCCGCCGCGCAAACGTTGGACGCGGCGGGACAGGTCGGGTGCCGGTGGAGGCGAATGAATTCGCTGCAACAACCACACGAAGTCCGCCTTCGCGGACTACAGCCGATCGTGCGGCCGCGGCATCGGTGCACGCGAACGAGCTCGGCAGGCCTCGTCGGCCGAACTCTGTCGCGCGCGCCGAAATCTCGCCCGCGCCGAAGCCGGGAGTCCGCGAAGGCGGACTTCGTGTGGTTGTTGCCGCGGATTTATCCGCCCCTTGGAATCCGGTCGATGACCCGAATCCCCGGCGGATGATCCGGATCCCGTCCTACGGCTGCGCGACGAGCCAGTCCTGTGCTTCGCCGGTGTCGTTGAACGACTTCAGGTTCTTGCGGCGGGAGAGCGCCTGCGTGGCCCGGAACGCCGTCAGGTACACGCTCGAGAGCCCCACCACCACCGCGCCCCACCTCACGTAGGGCACGTTGTGCTTCACCAGCTCCTGCATCAGCTTCACGGAGCCGGGGGTGATGCGCGCGCCGCGCACGTCGGTCATGATCAGCAGCGACGCCGGTGGCTCGGCCGCGATCACCGCCTTGCTCTTCAGCATCTCGTCCCTGAGCTCGTCCATGTCGGTGCCCAGGCCGGTGTAGTCCAGCGTCAGGATGCGCTTGCCCTTGTGCTCGACGAAGCGTGTGCGTTCCATGGTGACCCGGCCGTGATGAAGGGTGGAAGGTCGAGTCGTGCTCGTGTCCGCTTTGGCTCTCAAATAGACGGAGTGGGCGAGTACAATAGCACGTCACGGGCCCTCGCGCATCACCCCGATGCGGCGACGGCCCGGTCCTGCCACCGGAAGGGTCGCGGAGGTCGTGGGGCTACTGGAGAATCGGGGAAGGGGGATTCTACAAGCGGCGGGCTACAACGCCATCACCCGGGCGCGCGCGTCGGCGATGGTGCCGCGCACGGCGTCGATCCACTCGGGCGGAAAGCGGGCGGGATCCGTGGCCCAGGATTCGAGCTTCGCCACCGCCTGCCCGATTCCCGCCGCTTCGTCGGCCACGGCGGACACCAGCAGCCGGCCCATCTCGGGGATCTGCCGGATGGTGTCGCCGGAGGTGCCCTCGAAGTCCTCGGAAAGGGAGAGGAAGTCCGTCTCGCGGATCTTCGCGCGGCGCTGGTCGCGCAGCATCTCGCTGGCGCGGAGAAGGCGCGCGTACTGCTCGGCCTTCTCGGGAACGGCGGCGGCGAGCTCCTCGTGGAGGAACTCCAGGTGGCGCTCCAGCAGCCACTGCGGCATCCCACGGCTCGACAGCAGCTCGCCCAGCCAGCGCACCTCGGCGTTCACTTGCGGCTGCTCGCGCGCGGCGATGAGCGACAGCCACGCGCTGTCGCTGTGCCCGAACAGCCGACCGCGGTCGCCGTAGCGCGCCTCGTAGTACGGGAACTCGCGCCACGCGCGCTCGCCAGCCGCCACCGACGCCGCCACCTCGCGCGGGTCGCTGGCGACGGGATGGCTCCCCGCCTCGGGGTTGATCAGGGACGCACCGATCTCAGGCATCTGGCGTCAGCCGGGAAACATTCCGACGGGTTGATAAAGTCGCGAAGCCGTGATCGCGACAGACGTAATCGCGAAAGACGTGATCGCGACGATGCGAGTGAACTCGCGGCTACAACCACACGCAGTCCGCCTTCGCGGACTTCATCTCGGCGCGGCCCGGGGCGACGGTGCTCGATCCTCGACCGCGTCGCGGGGATGGGAGGCGCGCCACACCCACCACATCAGCACAATCTGCAGCGGAAGGCGGAGAAGCAAGAGCGCCTGCCACCATCCGGGCGCGTCCGCCGCCCGCGCGTTCAGCAGCATCTGCAGGTTCGCGGGCCAGACGGCCAGCAGCAGCGCGATCAATCCGATCCCCGCCCAGCGACGCACGCGCGGCACGAGCAGGCCGATGCCGCCCGCGATCTCGCACGCCCCGCTCAGCAGCACCATCTCCCGCGGAAATGGGATGTACGGCGGCATGATCCGCTCGTACGCCGCCGGGATGACGAAGTGCATCGTCCCCGCGAACGCGAACAGCGCCGCAAGGACGATGCTGGAGACGGTGACGCGGGCCGAGCGCGGGCGGCTCATCGGAACCGCCGCCGCGGTCGCCGGCCCGCGTGCGAATCCCCGTGGAATGTCCTTACCGGTAGAAGAGGTCCACCTCGCCGCCGGAGGGCGAGTTGCTCACCACGACCGCGTGCTGCCCGCAATCGGTGACGGCGTTCACCGGCGTCCACAGCAGCGGCGGCGTCCCGCCCGAGGTCCGCAGCTCGATCCGGCGCAGCGCGGTGGAGGCGGTGTTCGGGTAGTTCGCGCAGTTGGAGATGCTGTACGCCTCCAGCGTTTCGTTGCACCACAGCAGCTCCGCGATGTTGGCGACCGGCAGGGTCGTGCCCGCGATTCCCTCGAAGAGGGACACGTAGGAGAAGGCGCGGCCCTGTTGCGCCGTCAGCGTCATCACGCCCACCAGGGTATCGCCGGGATTCACCCGCACCAGGTTGGTGTGGAACGCCTGCCCGCCCGACGTGACGTACCAGCTGGCGACCGACCAGTACGGCCCGCCGCCGGCCCCCGACGGACCCCACTGCAGCACCGGCTGCAGGATCCCGTAGTTCGCGCCGTAGTTCTGGATCCCGTTGAACAGGAAGATCGTCTGCCCGGACGCGACCGACGGCGCGGGCGGCACCTCCCACGTGGTCCGGAACGAGGTCAGCGGCTGCCCCGTGCCGTTGTTCCAGTACGTGTAGGCGATCCAGCCGCTTCCGAGCGCCGGCACCTCCAGGGGATCGACGGCGGGCGCCTCCACCGCGGCCATGGCGTTGCCGCTGCGGTCGAGCATGAGCATGCGGCGCCCGTCGTCGGCGACGAGCGTCTGTCCCTCGTCCACCCGGTGCACCAGCGAGCGGGCGCGGAACCCGCCCGGGGTCAGCACCTTCACCTGCGCGTCGGCGGCCTCGGCCGCGTCGCCACCGCGGCCGTACACCGCCTCGCCCGCACCCACGGCGTGCACCTGCCCGCTCGGGCGCGGCCCGCCCGGCGTCACCACCTCGTCCGCGTCGTTCGCCCGGCCGGTTTCGTCGCTCATCGAAGCCTCCTGGAAATCATGATAATTCACGACCTTCGGGACGATGGATGAGATGGCCGGGATGGACGAGCTTTACGAGGCGGTCACCACCGCGCTCACTCCGCCAGCGCCAGAAGCTCCGCCGTGTGCAGCGCCTTGCGGCCGCCGCAGAAGTCGGCGATCTGGTGGCGGCAGCTGAAGCCGGGGGCCACCACGAGATCGTCCGCGGCCGCCTGGCGCACGGCGGGGAAGAGGACGCGCTCGCCGCAGGCCTTCGACACGTCGTAGTGGCCCTTCTCGTAGCCGAACGACCCCGCCATCCCGCAGCACCCCGAGTCCAGCACGCTGAACTCCAGCCCCTCGACGCGCGACAGCACCTCCGTCGTCGGGCCCATCCCGACCAGCGCCTTCTGGTGGCAGTGGCCGTGGACGACGGCCCGGCGCTCCAGCCGTCCAGGACGCCAATCGCGGATCGCGGCGAGAAACTCCTCGAACGTCACTGCCGCCGTCGCCAGCTTCGCCGCGCGCGTGTCGCCGACCAGGTCCGGCAGCTCGTCGCGGAGGGTGAGAATGCAGCTGGGCTCCACGCCGACGATCCACGAGCCGCGCTCCGCTTCGGGGAGCAGCGTCTCCAGCAGCTCGCGCTGCAGGTCGCGTGCGTGCTCCAGCAGTCCCTTGCTCACCGCCGCGCGGCCGCAGCACACCTGCCGTCGGGGAAGACGCACCTCGTATCCCGCCTGCTCGATCACCTTCGCGGCCGCGTGCAGCGGGCCGGGCTGGAAGTAGTTGTGGAAGGTGTCGTCGAACAGGATCACCGTCGCGCGCGCGCCGACGGCCGAGCGCGGGCGGCGGGTGAAGGCGCGGCGGAAGGGCTCGCGAGCCAGGGCCGGCATCTCGCGCCGAAGGTCCATCCCCGCCACGGCCTTCATCGCCCCGCCGAAGAGCCGCTGGCCGAGGTTGGCGATCCCCGGCATCCGCCCCCCCAGGCGCGCGAAATCGTGCACGCGGCCGAAGAAGTGCGCCGACGGCGGCGTGCCGTGCGCGCGGTGGTGCTGCGCCAGGAACTCGGCCTTGTAGCGCGCCATGTCGACCCCGACCGGGCACTCCGTCTTGCACGCCTTGCAGGCCAGGCAGAGGTCCAGCGCCTCCAGCACCTCGCCGCTGCGCATCCCCGGCAGCGCGCCGCGCATGGCCTCGCGCAGCGAGTTGGCGCGGCCGCGGGTGCTGTGCATCTCCTCCTGCGTCACCATGTAGCTCGGGCACATCGTCCCCGCGTCCAGCTTCCGGCAGACGGCCATCCCGTTGCACTTCTCCACCGCCACGTCCCATCCCCCCTCCGCGTAGCGGAAGAAGGTCTCCGGCGGGGTGATGGCATAGTCGGCGCCGAAGCGGAGGTTGTCGCTCATCCGCTGGTAGGGCGGGGCGATCTTGCCGCCGGGGTTCATCCGCCCCTCGGGGTCGAAGACGGCCTTCACCTGGCGGTGCAACTCGATGATCTCGGGCCCGAACATCATCGGCAGGAACTCGCTGCGCGAGAGCCCGTCGCCGTGCTCGCCGCTCAGCGATCCCCCGAAGTCCACCACCAGCTCGGCGATGTCGTGCGCGATGCGCTGCATCCGCTCGCGGTCGTCGCCGCGCTTGAGGTTGAGATCGACGCGGATGTGCAGGCACCCCTGGCCGGCGTGGCCGAAGAACCCCGTCGTGGTCCCGTGCCGCTGCACGATCTCCTCGAAGCGGCGCGTGTACTCGCCCAGCTTCTCGGGCGGGCAGCCGGTGTCCTCGACGAACTCCTGCGGCTTGATGTCCTTCGAAGGGGTCGTGAGATAGAGGAGCCCCGTGGCCGCCTGCCGCAGCGACCACGCGGCCGTCTGCTCGCGGTCGGTGAGGTACGCGGCGGCCGCGGGCGATCCGGGGAGATGCGGCGCCCGCGCGGCGAAGTCTTCCGCCAGCCCGCGCACCTCGTCGGCCGACTCGCCGGTGAACTCGCAGAAGAGCACGCCCAGCGCGTCGGGCGCCGCCATCGCCGCGGTGGGACGGAACTCGAAGATCTCGCGCGCGCCCTGCAGGACTCGCGAGTCCACGATCTCCAGCGCCGACAGCCCGCGCTCGGGGAGGATGGCGGGGACGGCGTCGAACGAGGTGAAGCGCTCGCGGAAGGAGAGGAGGACCAGCGCGCGCGCCGGGGGGATGGGGACGAGCCCCAGCTCCGCCTCGACCACCGTCGCTAGCGTTCCCTCCGAGCCGACGATCAGCCGGGCGAGGTTCAGCTCCTCGTCCTCCAGCATCGCGTCGAAGTTGTAGCCCGAGACGCGGCGGGGGATCTTCGGGAAGCGCCGCTCGATCTCCGCGCGGTGCGGCTCGAGCAGCGCCATCACCGCGCGCGCCAGCTGGCCCTCCGCGCCGGGGGCGCCGGCCAGCGCGTCGCGCCGCATGGCCGCGAAGTGGGCGCATCTCCCGTCCGCCAGCACGCAGTCGAGCGAGTGGACGTGGTCTCCCGTCTTGCCGTAGACGAGGGAGCGGGCGCCGCACGAGTTGTTGCCGATCATCCCGCCCAGCGCGCACTGGCGAATCGTCGCCGGATCGGGCCCGAACTGCAGCCCGTATGGCGCCAGCGCGCGGTTGAAGCGGTCGAGCCGCAGCCCGGGTTGCACCTTCGCCCGCCGCCCGTCGGGGTCGACGGAGAGGACGCGGTTCATGTACTTGGTGAAGTCCAGCACCAGCGCGGTGCCCACCGTCTGCCCGGCCAGCGCCGTCCCCCCGCCGCGGGGAAGGACGGGCACGCCGTGCTCGGCCGCCAGCCGCACCGCCGCCTCCACGTCGCCCGCGTCTCTGGGGACCACCACGCCCACGGGAAGGAACTGGTAGAGCGAGGCGTCGGTGCTGTAGAGGAGGCGCGAGTGCGCGTCGAAGCGCACCTCGCCCTTCACGCGCTCGCGCAGCGCCCGCTCCAGGCGGCCGGCTTTGGGGTGCGGGTGGACGACGGGGAGCATGGGGCCGGGGCACGGGTAAGCGGCCGTGCGCACGAAAGTTCGTGCGTTCCGGGCGCGCGGCGGCTAGATTCGGATCGGCGGCGCCCGGCCGGTGCGGTGAACCGGCGGAGGCGAGCCCGTCAAGATACCAGACCCCCGCCGGGCGGCAATTCCCGCGCCCCGTGCCGCTCACACGGGGCCACCCGTGGAACCTCCGCGCCGCCGGGTGTAAGAGGGTGAAGCGAGCCGGACGCCGTTCGGGCAACCCGATCCAAGTCGTTCCCTTTTCTGGAGATCCACGCTCATGCACGTCTACATCCGCGAAGAGCCCGTCGAGCTCGAGATGCGCGAGGTGGACGCCGAAGGGCTCCTTCCCACCGAGACCGAGCTGGTGGCGATGGCCTTCTACGTGGCCGGCAACCCGCGCCCCTCGTTCCGCGCCATGCTCCCGTTCGAGACGCTGAACCTGCTGCGCCAGACGCTGCGCGAGCCGGTGCAGCTGGGCCTGCTGGCCGAGGAGCCCGAGGACCCGTCGGGCGAGGTGAAGGCGATGGTGGGGATCTCCATTCCCGTGCACTCGCTCCCCGACGGGATGGTGCCCGAGGAGATGGAGGAGGAAGAGGAGGAGGAGCCGTGGAAGGCCAGCGCCAACTACGACGGCTGGCGCGACGGCGACGGCGGGGATGGCGGCGACCGCGAGCGCACCGTGCTGCTGGCGTTCGCGCCCCTGGTGCGGGTGATCCGCCGCATGCCGCACGACTTCGGTGGCGAGCTGGTGGACCTGCTGGAAAGCGCGATCTCCGGCGCCACCAAGCCCTCGCTCGAGGCCCGCGTGGACCGCATGCTGGGGCTCTGAGACGAGACTTCGCGCGACCGAATGCGAGACGCCCCCGCCGGGATGCCGGCGGGGGCGTTTTGTTGCGGACCGAGCATTCGTGCAAGTCGGCGAGCATCCTGCCCGCCCGGCTGGCCCCCTCCCCCGTCCCCTCCCCCGCTGCGCAGGGGAGGGGAGAACTCAGCGCGGGCACAGCCTCGGCTTTGAACGGTGAAATCTCCGCCGGGATTAGTTCTCCCCCGCCCCTGCGAAGCGGGGGAGGGGGCCGGGGGGAGGGGGCCGGCCGCGGCCGTGGCGATGCTTGCGATCGGTCACGACGAAGCCGTCGCCGGGCGGCGGAAGAGGAGCGCGCCGATGGCCCCGCCGATCGCGCCCGTCACCGCCGAGCTGAGCGTGCCGACGGCCAGGATCATCGCCGTCACGTCGCCCAGCGCGAACGAGACGACGATGCCGATCAGCGCGCACACGCCGCCCGCCACCGCCCCGCCCGCCGCGCCGCCGCCCACCGACGGCCGCGCCATCCACGCGTAGATCGCGCCGGCGATGAGCGAGATCGCCATCCCCCCGACCGCGAACATCTGCGCCACGGCGGGCGATTTGTGGCCGATGAGCACCATCGCCAGCTGCAGCACGGTGCCGATGATGGTGGCCTGCATGAGGGCACGCTGGTTCATGGGGACGCCTCTCCGGGTGGGGGTGGTGCGGTCAGGCGGCCGGGGCGGACGCCTGCAGGGTGCTCAGGTAGCGGCGCAGGTGCGCCACGCACGCGTCGTACGGCTCCAGCGTGCGGTGGGTGCGCGCCTGCATCACCGCGCCTTCCATCGTGGTCAGGACGAACTGCGCGAGCCCGTGGGCGTCCGCGTCCGCCGGGATGCCGCTGCGCGGGTCGGCCAGGCACGTCTCGACGGCCGCCGTCCAGTTGGCGAAGTTGGCCGCCAGCAGCTCGCGCACGGGCGGATCGGGCTCGTGCAGCTCCAGCGCAAGGCTGCCGATGGGGCAGCCATAGAAGCAGTCGGTGTCCTCCAGCATCCGGCGGTAGCGCGCCAGCAGGGCGAACACGCGCTCCACCGGGTCGTCCACCCCCGCCCACACCGGCTCCAGCAGCATCGGGTAGATGCCGTCGCGGTAGCGGGCGAGGACCGCGACCAGGAGGTCCTGCTTGGTTGGAAAGAAGTGGTACAGGCTCCCCGCGTTGGCCTTCGCGGCCTGCAGCACGTCGGCGATGCTGGTGGAGTTGTAACCCTTCTCCCAGAACAGCCGCATGGCCGCGTCCAGCAGCCGCTCGCGCGTGTCGGGCTGCGGCTGCATCGCTCAGCGCCCGGGGGCGATAATGCGGATAATCACGAGAGCCAAGGTGAGCAGGATGGTTGGTTGAGCGCTCAACTCATGCTGAATCCGCGACGCGATGTCAAGATTTTCGGGATGCGATCCCTCGACTGCGTCTGTCATACCGAATCAACTGTGCATTGGAGACAGAATGTCATTCCGAAAGGCGCTGCGCCGCCCTGTCCTCCATGCCGTAGTCGCGGGCGCCTGTGGAATCTGTGGCCGGCTCCCGAGCCACAGGCGGCCTGTCGCTCGGACGCATGCCATGGCTTCCTCGGCCGCCGCGACAATTCAGTGGATGCCAGGTCCGGTAAAGGATTGGTGCGTCCGACCGAATCCTCGTGCTGACGCGATGATAGATCCTTCGGCCTGCAAACGCTTGCGCGGACGCTGATTACGGTCTGGCCGGCCTCAGCCTCAGGATGACGTCGTGTGGGATCGGGTCCGGGTTCATCAACCCAATTCCCGGATTCCGGGTGAGACGAGTGAAGCCCCGGCCGGGCGAACCCGGCCGGGGCTTCGTCGCGCGCGCTGGGAGGAGACTACCAGTCGCGCTGCGGGGTGGTGCCGCCGCGCTGGTCGCCGTCGAGGCGCTGCTCGCGGTCGGTGCCCTGGCTGGTGTCGCGCGACGAGCCCTCCATCGTGTCGCGGCTCACCTCCAGGTCGGCCGGGCGGTCGAAGCCGTAGCCGCCCTCGCGGCCGCTGGCGCGCATCTCGGTGTCGTTCACGTTCGTGTTCCCGACACCGAGGCGGTCCGACGGCGTGCTCAGGTCGCTGGGCTCCGACTCGCCGCCGCGCATGATCTCGCGGTCCGACGACGAGACGCCTTCCATCGCCCCGCCCGAGGCGTCGCGCGAGGAGCCGAGCATGTCGTCGCTCCCCATGCGGTGGCGCACGCCGCTGCCTTCCATCCCGCCCATGCCGTCGCGATCCAGCTCGCTGCCGCGCATGCTGTCGCGGTCCATCCCCCCGCCCTGCATGCCTTCGCGCTCGACGGAGTCGCCCTGCATGCTGTCGCGGTCCGATCCGCCACCCTGCATCCCCTCGCGCTCCACGGAGCCGCCGCGCTGCAGGTGGTCGCGGTCCATCCCCGAGCCGCCGCCGAGGCCCTCGCGCTCCACCGGGCGGCCTTCCATCGGCGTCTCGTCCATCTCACGCTCCACCATGCCGGGGTTGCTGTCGTTGCGGTCCATTTTGCGATTCCTCCTGGGTTGTCGCCGTCTCCATGACGGTTGCCAGATCCTATCGCAAATAGCGTTCCTGCAATGGTTTAGATTTAAACAACAGAGGATTGGGGAAGGTTCGGCGTGCAAGTGTCGCTCACGCGCGGCTGAAGCCGCGGCTGGAACATTGGAAAGCCTCGCAAACTGCGCGAGGCTTCAACTGCATCCAGACGTGAGGACGGCGCGGAGAGCCGTCCACTCCGCACGGTAGCCCGAGCCGCAGCCTGCGCAGCAGGCTTCCCAATGTTCCAGCCGCGGGTTCACCCGCCCGTGCGATACAGGGCGTCATCACACCAGCCAGCGGACGGCGAGGTCGGCGACGCGGCGGGCGAGGCCGCCGGAGTATTTCGCGCGCAGGTAGGCGTCGGCGGTGCGGCGGAGGGACTCGGGGTAGGTGGGATAGACGTGGATCATCCCGGACAGGTCGGACAGTTTCAGGCGATGACGGACGGCCAGGACGGCCTCGTGGATGGTCTCTCCCGCGCGTGGGCCGACGACGTGCGCGCCGACGATGCGCCCCTTCGGATCGAGCACGAGCTTGGTCAGTCCCTCCGGCTCGCCGTCGCAGAGCGCGCGGTCGAGCGAGTCGTGGTCGTAGCGGAAGACGCCCGCCTTCTCACCCCACTCGGCACGCGCCTCGTCCTCGGTGAGCCCCACGCGCGCAACCTCGGGTTCGGTGTAGGTGCACCACGGCACGACGCGGTAGTCCACCTTGCGGCGGATGGGGAAGAGCGCGTTCGGCGCGGCGATGCGGGCCTGGTAGTCGGCCACGTGGGTGAAGCGGTAGGGGCCGACGACGTCCCCCGCGGCCCAGGCGTTGGAGGTGGAGGTGCGCAGCGCGCCGTCGACCGCTATCCCGTTCTCCGCGAGCTCTACGCCGAGCGCATCGAGCCCCATCTCCTCCACGTTCGCGCGGCGCCCGGTGGCCACCAGGATCTCCGCCGCGCGCACCTCCATCTCCCCGGTGGAGGTGCGGATCGCCGCGACCTTCATCCCGTCCTCCACCCGCACCGATGTCGCCGTCGCGGAGAGGCGGAGGGCGATCCCCTCGCGCTCGAGCTGGCGATGGAGCACGGCGGAGATCTCGGGGTCCTCGCGCTCCAGCACGCGGGGCGCCATGTCGATCACCGTCACGCGCGAGCCCAGGCGGGCGAAGGCCTGCGCCATCTCGATCCCGATCGGCCCCGCGCCGAGGACGAGGAGCGATTCGGGGAGGGCGCGCAGCTCCCACAGCGTCTCGTGTGTCTGGTAGCCCGCGTCCGCGAGCCCGGGGATGGGTGGCACCGCGGTGCGCGATCCCGTGGCGATGATCCAGCGCTTGGAGCGGATGCGGCGGCCGGCGACGGTGACCTCTTCGGGGGAGACGAAACGCGCGCGGCCCTCGATCACGTCCACGCCCATGCCGCGGAAGCGCTCGGGCGAGTCGTGCGGCTCGATGCGGTGGATGATGGCCTGCACGCGTTCCATCACCGCCGCGAAGTCGGCGCGGCCGCTCTCCACGTCGATGCCGAAGTCCGCGGCGCGGCGGAGGGTGTGGAGCACGGAGGCGGAGCGGATGAGGGCCTTGGAGGGCACGCAGCCGGTCCACAGGCACTCGCCGCCGAGCCGGTGCTGCTCGACCAGCGCCGTCCGCGCGCCGATCCCCGCGGAGACCGCCGCCGACACCAGCCCCGCCGTCCCGCCCCCGATCACCGCCAGGTCGTAGCGCTCCACGAAATCCCCCCTGATGGAAAGCCGATCATCCAACGCCCGGGTCGAAATCCTGCCGATCGGGAGAGATCCGCGCGGCCGCGGGTGGCCCCCTCTCTCCCCCGCTTCGCAGGGGCGAGGGGAGAACTCAGCGCGGGCGAGGTCTCACCGCTTTACCCGGTACAGCAGGTAGGCGCAGCCGCCGGGGAGGGTGCGGTTCTCGACCAGCTCCAGGTCGAGCTGGCGGCCGAAGGGCTGGAAGAGGGGGATCCCCGAGCCGAGCAGCACCGGGTGCACGTTGGCGCCCACCTCGTCGATCAGGTCGGCCTCGAACAGCGTGCGGGCGAAGTCGCCGCCGCCCATGACGCAGATCCCCTTGCCGGGCCGCGACTTGAGGTCGCGCACGAACTCGGCGGCGTCGCCCGTCACCAGCTCCATCCCCCCGGCGGGCGGCTCGGTCATCGTGCGGGAGAAGACGTAGCCCTTCATCCCCCCGCCTCCTCCGCCCGCCGGCGCGTTCGCCATCGACACCTCGTACGTCTTCCGCCCCATCAGGATGGTGTCGACGGTCTTCCAGTAGGCGCCCATGATGTCGCCGGCCTCCTTGCTCCAGTGCAGCCAGTCGACCGCGCCGTCGCTGCGCGCGAGGTAGTGGTCCAGGCTGCACGCCGCGCCGTAGGTGACCGTTCGCATGCGACCTCCCGCGTGGTGGGGACGGGGGATTGGACCCGCGGACGTGGCACCGCGGGCGCCCGGGGTGTATCTATATACGCTTCAACGCAAACAGGAGCTACGGGAAGATCGATGGCGGTCACCTGGAAGCGGTTCGATACGGAGCTGTGGCGCGGCCGCGCCGAGCGCGCGTGGGCGCGGCTGAAGGAGGCGTGGGCCGACCGCGGCGAGCGCAAGATCGTGATCGGCCTGGGCCTGGTGAGCCTGGCCAGCTGCACCACCGGCGCGGCCGCCGCGGCGTGGACGCGCGCCTGCTCGGGCACCTGCCCCACGGCCGAGCAGGTGCAGGACTTCGCGCCGCGGCAGGCCAGCCAGGTGCTGGACGCGCGCGGCGGGCTGCTGGGCTCGTTCTACCGCGAGCGGCGCACGCTGGTGAACATCCGCACGCTGCCGCGCTACGTGCCCATGGCCTTCGTGGCCATCGAGGACCAGCGCTTCTTCAAGCACGAGGGCGTGGACCCGGTGCGCGTGCTGGGCGCCATCCGCGACAACGTGATCGGCGGCTTCGGCAGCACGGGCGGCAGCACCATCACCATGCAGCTGGCCCGCAACATGTTCCCCCAGCAGCTGCCGCCCAACGAAAAGAGCGTGCGCCGCAAGCTGGCCGAGGTCAAGCTGGCGCTGGAGATGGAGCGCTCGCTGAGCAAGCAGCGCATCCTCGAGCTGTACATCAACCACATCTACCTGGGCGCCGGCGCCTACGGCGTCGAGGCGGCGGCGCGCACCTACTTCAACAAGCCGGCGTCGCAGCTCTCCATCACCGAGGCCGCGACCATCGCCGGGCTGCCGCAGGCGCCCAGCGCCTACAACCCGCGCGAGCACCCCGACCGCGCCCAGCGCCGCCGCGACCGCGTGCTCGACCGCATGGCCGAGATGGGGGTGATCACCGCCGAGCAGGCGGCGCGCGCCAAGGCCGAGCCGCTGGTGCTTCCGCCGCCCAAGGGGGCCATCCGCGCGCCGTACTTCGTGGAGGCCGTGCGCCGCGAGCTGGAGGCGCGCTTCGGCGAGCTGCTGTACACGGGCGGGCTGAAGATCTACACGGGGATCGACCCCGTCCTGCAGACGACGGCCGAGCAGGCGCTGGAGCAGCAGCTGCGGGCCATCGAGCACGGCCAGTACGGCGGCTACTCGCACGTGAGCTACGAGCGCTTCACCCAGCGCCTGAAGCCTGGCGAGCCGGTGACCTTCACGCCGTACCTGCAGGGCGTCGTCGTCGTCCTGGACCCGGGGACGGGCGTCGTCCGCGCGCTCGTGGGCGGGCGCGACTTCACCCAGAGCCAGTTCAACCGGGCCACGCAGGCGCTGCGGCAGCCGGGGTCCAGCTTCAAGCCGTTCGTATACGCCGCGGCGCTGGAGCACGGCCGCAGCCCGGGGTACGAGGTGGCCGACGAGCCCATCTCCATCCCCACGGGAGACGGGACGTACTGGACGCCCAAGAACTACGACGGGCGGTACAGCGGCTACATCTCCATGCGCACGGGGCTCAAGTTCTCCAAGAACATGGTGGCCATCCGCCTGGGGCGCGAGGTGGGGATCGAGGCGGTGCGGAGCATGGCCGCGCGCGCGGGGATCGAGACGCGCATCCCCGGCTATCCCTCGGTCTACATCGGCTCGGCGGCGGTGTACCCCGTGGACCTGATCGCCGCGTACGCCACGTTCGAGAACGGGGGATACCGCGTGCCGCCGCGCTACGTCGTTCGCGTGGAGGACCACCAGGGGCGCCTCCTCTGGCAGCCGCCGCAGTACCCGGAGCCGACGGTGGACCCGGCGGTGGCCTGGCTGATGACGGACATGATGCGCGAGGTGGTGGACCACGGCACCGGCTATCCCGCGCGTGACCCGGGCGTGGGCGGGCTGAGCTACGACATCCCCGCCGCGGGGAAGACGGGGACGACGAACGACAACACCGACGTCTGGTTCGTGGGCTTCACGCCCGACCTGCTCGCCGGCGTGTGGATCGGGATGGACAACCCGCAGACCATCCTCCCCGGCGCCACCGGCGGCGTGCTGGCGGTGCCGATCTGGGCCAAGGTGATGCGGCGCTTCTACTTCGGGCGCAAGCCGCCGGAGGCGTGGAAGCGGCCGGAGAGCGTGGTGGCGCGGCGGATGGCGGGCGGGCGCATCCTGTCGCCGGACTGCCCGTGGGGCGGGGTGATCGACTACTTCGCGGCGAAGTACGCGCCCGAGCCCAGCTGCCCGGCGCCGCGCAACGACGAGCCGCAGTTCATCGACCCCACGCCGGAGCTGCCCGGGCGGCCGGTGTTCCCCGGCCAGCCCAAGGTGCCGCGCCCCGAGGACTTCGTGAAGCCGCAGGCCGCGCCCAAGCCGTAGCGGTGGGCGTCTCCCCGGGCTGGGGGATGACGCATCGGCGGCGGACGATACGAGCGAGCCCCGCATCTCCATCCCGGAGATGCGGGGCTCGGTGCGTTGGGGCATCTGCCAAGCGTCGAGACGTGGGGTCGGTGCGTTGGGACATCACCCGAACGTCGAGATGCGGGCTCGGTGCATCCGGAGATTGGTGCGGGTGGGGAGATTTTGGTGTGGACAATGCGACTGAAGTCGCGGCTACAACCACACGAAGTCCGCCTTCGCGGACTACCTGCGGCGGCTCGGGCGAGATCGCGGTGCGCGCGACGTAAATATGATCCCGCGATGAGTTGAGTCCGCGAAGGCGGACTGTGTGTAGTTGTAGCCGCGACTTGAGTCGCATCGTCTCCCCAACCATCCCACCACCAATGATCCGGGCACAGGCACTGGGCACTGGGCACTGGGCACTGGGCACTGGGCACTGGGCACTGGGCACTCAGCACTCAGCACTCAGCACTCAGCACTTCCCTCTACACACCTTACACACGCCAACACCGCTCCGGCACGGAACGCGCACTACGGGGCGACGCACCCTGTGCCTGGGGATGGCACCCTGACCCACGAGCCACACATGAAACGCAAGCTCAAGATCGCGCTCCTCGCCGTGGCGGCGCTGGCGGTAGTCGGCTTCGGCTGGCTCTGGTTCGCCCCGTGCGGCTTCGGCGGATGCGCGCCGGTGACGGAGCTGGAGAAGTTCGACGCAGAGGGCTCGCAGCTGATGGACCTGAACGGCCGCCCCTTCGCCACGCTGGGCGCCGGAAGCCGCCGCGTGGTTCCGCTCGACTCGCTCCCGCGCTACCTCCCCCAGGCCTTCCTGGCCGTGGAGGACCGGCGCTTCTTCGACCACGGCGGGGTGGACTGGAAGCGCTTCATGGGCGCGCTGTTCAAGAACGTGAAGTCCGGCGGCGTGGAGGAGGGCGGCAGCACCATCACCATGCAGCTGGCCCGCAACCTCTTCCCCCGCGCGCTGCCGTACCGCGAGCGCTCCATGCGGCGCAAGCTGATGGAGATCCGCGTGGCGCGGCAGATCGAGCGGCGCTTCGACAAGGACAAGATCCTGGAGCTCTACCTCAACCACATCTACCTGGGCGAGGGCTCCTACGGCGTGGACGCGGCCGCGCGCGAGTACTTCGGCAAGCCCGCCACGCGCCTGACCCTGGCCGAGGCCGCGGTGCTGGGCGGCCTCCCCGTCTCGCCGTCGCGCATCAACCCGCGCGCCGACCGCGAGGCGGCGCTGGCGCGCAGGAACCTGGTGCTGCGGCAGATGGCGAAGTCCGGCTTCATCACCCGGGAGCAGGCCGAGGGCGCCATCCGCGAGCCGCTCCGCCTCTCGCGCGGCGGGCGGACGGGGCAGGTGGCCAACGCGTGGTACGTGGAGCGCGTGCGCCGCGAGCTGGTGGACGCGCTGGGCGAGGCCGACAACACCGCCGGCCTGCGCGTGTTCACCGCCTTCGACCCCGTGGCCCAGCGCGCGGCCGAGGAAGAGGTGGCCCGGCAGGCGCGGGCGATCGAGTCGGGCGCGTTCGGCACCTTCCGCCACGACACCTACGCGAAGACCAGGGGGACGACGACGGAGGAGGGCGACACGCCGTACCTGCAGGGCACGGCCATCGTGATGGACGCCTCGAGCGGCGAGGTGCACGCCCTGGTGGGCGGGCGCGACTACGACGACAGCAAGTTCGACCGCGTCTTCCAGGCGGTGCGGCAGCCCGGCTCGGCGTTCAAGCCGTTCGTCTACCTGGCCGCGCTGGAGCGGGGGATCCCCCCCAGCCAGGTGTACCAGGACCAGCCGGTGCAGATCCAGCTCACCGGCGGGCGCACCTGGCAGCCGCGCAACTACACGGGAACGTACGCGGGGCCGATGACGCTGCGCGACGCGCTGGCGCAGTCGAAGAACACGGTGACGGTGCAGGTGGCGCAGGAGGTGGGGATGGAGGACGTGATCCGCGCCGCGCGCGACCTGGGGATCAGCACGCCCATCTCCTCCCTCCCCTCCACCGCGCTGGGGGCGGCGGAGGTGAGGCCGCTGGAGCTGGTGCGCGCCTTCGCCGCGTTCGACAACGGGGGATCGCTGGTCGAGCCGCACCTGGTGCGCCGGGTGGAGGACGAGAACGGCACCATCATCTGGCAGCGCGAGGAGACGGAGGCGCACCAGGCGCTGCAGCCCGAGGAGGCCTTCGTCCTCACCTCCATGCTGCGCGACGTGGTGGACCGGGGGACGGCCACGCCGGTGCGCGGCGCGGGCTTCCGCGGCCCCGCGGCGGGGAAGACGGGGACCACCAACGGCGCGACGGACGTCTGGTTCGTGGGCTACACGCCGGACCTGGTGGCCTCGGTCTGGTTCGGCTTCGACCGGCCGGAGACCATCGTTCCCAACGCCAGCGGGGGGACGCTGGCGGCGCCGGTGTGGGCGCGCATCATGACCCGCATCTACCAGCACCGCCGCATGCCGGGCGAGTGGCCGGTGCCCCCCGGCGTGGTCACCGAGCAGGTGGACCGGCGGACGGGGCTGGCGATGGACGGCACCTGCCCGGGGAGCGGGGAGACGTATACCGAGTACTTCATCCACTCCGTCCCGCTGCGCCAGCAGTGCTACCCGATCGCCCCCTACCCGTCGGACACGGGGTGGACGGACGCGGAGGGCGGCGCCTGGGCGTACGAGGACTCGGCGGGGATGACGGACCTGGAGCGCCGCGGGATCTACTGGCCCGAGCTGGAGGAGAAGCGCCGCCGCGAGGCCGCCGGCGCGCCGCCGTCTCCCCCGCTGGCCGGCAGCGTGGAGGACCCGGGCGCGGCGGCCGTCGGCAGCGGCGCGTATCCCTCCACCTCGCGCACGGGAACGACGGGGCGGACGCGCACCCCCATCTCCCCACCGCCGCTTGCGGGAGAGCCGGTGACGGATGGACGGCGGGATCAGACGACGTCTCGCCCGCGCCGCGCGCCGCGGGTGCTGGGCGAGCCGGTGGGGAACGCGGGGGGCGACGGCGGCTCGACGTCGGGGACGGGCGGCGGGAGCTCGGGAGGCGCATCGCCGCCCCCACCGGCGCCGCCGGACACCTCGGGCGGGGGCGCGTGACCGCGTCGGGGTGAAACGCGTCGGGATGAAACACGGGCGGCACTGCGGGGTTGTACAGGCGCCGCGTCCACCGGGGCGCGGCGCCTCCGGTCATTGATTCGCCACACGGCGGCTTAGAACCAGGGAGAGAGACCCGTTTTGACCCACCGATTCTCGCGGGCGGCGGCGCTGGCCGCCGCCCTGATGGTTCCGGCGGCGCTGCAGGCGCAGACCAGCCGCCCGGTGAACGCCCGCGCTGCCACCCCGGGCGCGGTGAGCGAGGCCACGGCGCGGCAGTGGATGGCCGAGCTGCAGCAGATCCAGGCCCGCCTGCAGGCCGCGCACAACCGCGTGATGCAGGACGCCCAGCTCCGCGGCGCGCAGGAGTCGCTGATGCAGGACGTGAAGGCGGCCATGCAGCGCACCGACCCCGGGCTGGACGCGCTGGCGGCGCAGGTCGAGCGGATGCGGAGCATGGCCGCCACGGCCGCCCAGCGCGGCGACCGCGCTCGGCTGCAGCAGCTGAACGCCGAGCTGGTGCCGATCCAGCAGCGCTTCATGGCCGCGCAGCAGCAGGCGATGCAGCAGCCCGCCATCCGCCAGCGCGCGGCCGCGCTCGAGGAGCGGCTGCACGCGCGGATGCTGCAGGTTGAGCCCGAGACGGACCGCCTGCTCGCCCGCGGCCGCGAGCTGCAGGGGCGGCTGCTGCAGATCGCCCAGCAGGCGGCGGCGCGGCGGCAGTAAGCGCCGAACGTCGATCAGGAGAGAATCAAGGGGCCCGCTCCAGCGCGCTGGAGGCGGGCCCTTCTGTGTTGATCGAAGAAGAAAGGGTCTCACGCAGAGTCAGCAGGGTCAGCAGAGAACTGCAGTTCAACTGCTTACCCTGCTGACTCTGCGCTGCGTGAGACCATTCCTTTATCATAGTTCGTCCAGCACGGATGCGAGGGTCGCGAGGGCGGCGTCGGCCTGCTCGTCGGTGAGGACGAAGGGCGGGGACAGGGAGATGACGTTGCCGTGGATCCCGCCGCCCAGCGTCAGCACGCCGCGCCGCAGCGTCTCGACCACCACGCGGCCGGCGAGCTCCGGGGCGGGCTCGCGGCTCGCGCGATCGCGGACGAGCTCGATCCCGATCATCATCCCCAATCCCCGCACCTCGCCGACGCGGGGGTGATCGGCCGTCATCTCCTCCAGCCGCCGCCTGATGCGCGCGCCGAGCTCCGCCGAGCGCTCCACCAGCCGCTCGTCGCGCAGCACGGCGATGGAGGCGAGCGCGGCCGCGCAGCCGAGCGGGTGGCCGAGGAAGGTCGAGGTGTGGATCGCCTCGCCGGTGGACTTCGGCCACGCCTCCATCACCGCGTCGGTGCCGATGCACGCGGCGAACGGCATCCCCCCCGTCATCCCCTTGCCCACGCAGAGGATGTCGGGCGTAACGCCCCAGTGCTCGCACGCGAACCAGCGCCCCGTCCGCCCGAAGCCGGTGTAGATCTCGTCGCAGATGAGGAGCAGCCCGCGTTCGTTGCAGATGCGGCGCAGGCCGGGAAGGAAGCCGTCCGGCGGCACCACGTCGCCGCCGCGGCCCTGTACCGGCTCCACGAGGATGGCGCCGATCCCCTCCGTCGCGGTCCCCGGTGTGTCGAGCAGGTACTCGATCCAGCGCAGCGCCGCCTCGACCACCTCGTCCGCGCCGCCGCCGAACGGAGAGCGGTAGGCGTACGGATACGGCGCGAAGACGGCGGTGCGGGGGAGCTGCGAGGCGAACGGCGCGCGGAAGTCCTCGCGGCCGCTGGCGGCCAGCGCGCCGTAGGTCAGGCCGTGGTATCCACCGTGGAAGGCCAGCACGCGCGGCTTCCCCGTCGCGATCGCGGCCGTCTTCAGGGCGGCCTCGACGGCTTCCGCGCCGGAGCTGGCGAGCACGGCGCGGTTCAATTCCCCCGGCGCCACCTCGGCGAGCGCGCGGAGGAGGTCGACCTTGATGGCGGGGGGATGCACGTCGCCCATGCCGTGCATCAGCTTCGCCGCCTGCGCCTGCACGGCGGCCACGATGCGCGGGTGCGCGTGCCCGGGCCCGGCCACGGCGAAGGCGCCGGTCAGGTCGACGTAGACATTGCCGTCGACGTCGCGGACGTTGGCGCCCCTGGCCTCGGCCCAGAAGACGGGGAAGTCGTCGGCCAGGTAGGTGACGTTGGGCGATTCCCAGCGCGCCAGCTCCCCCGCCAACCGCCGCGACTCCGGCCCCGGCGGCGGCACCCGCACGCAGGGGAGCCCGGTTCCCTCGAGCCGGACCTCACCCATCGAGGAATCCCCAGAAGATCAGCACGAGGCCGACAATTCCCAGGAACGTGTAGGACACGACCTGGAGCTGGTCTCCCGCGCCCAACGCGGTGGCGAATCCGCCCGGAGAGGCTCCGAAGAAGGTGGCACCGAAGAGCTTCGCCAGCTCGCGGCTGGTCCTGGCCCGCCGGCTGAGGAGCACACGGTCGTGCGCCACCCGGACGTGTTTCTCCGTCACGACGCCGGCGCTCTCCCGCTTCGCCACGTTCTGCGCCTCGAGGAGGAGCTCCTCGCTGAAGTCGTTGACGAACTCGTTCAGCAATCGCTGCGCTGGCGGAAAGACCTCGTAGTCCGGCTGGCGGATCAGGGCGCTCATCTCCGCGCGTCCAGCACCCGGTCGACGATCGTATCGACCTCGCTGAAGAACGCGGGGTTCTGGAGGCGGATTGCCTGCTTCCGTTTCTTTCTGGCAGTCTCGGCCAGCTTCGGACCTTCGAGCGCGGCGAAGACGCTCACGCCCAAGAGGATCATGATCGTGACCACGTTCTGGGCGGCCGTGGCGATCCAGGCGGGACGCGGGTTCAGGGCGGCGAGCAGCCGCGACGCGCCGACCTGGACGGTGATTGCGCAGGCATTCACGAACAGGGCGAGCGCGACGACCGTGAAGCCGGTACTCGACAGCAGGCGATTGGCGTGGGTGACGAACAGTCTTGTCGATCGCATTCCATTCCTCCCAAGCCGGAGTGCTCATCGTCAGACTACGAAAGAGGGTAGACGAAAGATACAACGGGAACGGCATGGCGCCAATCACCCTGTCAGCCACCGGCTCATCATGTAGCGGTCCTGGAGCTCGAAGCCCAGGCGCTGGTAGAGCGCCATCGCCCGCGCGTTCTCCACGTCCACCTCCAGCCGCACGGCGGCGACGCCCAGCTCGCGGGACGCCTCGGCCACCAGCTCGATCGCCCGCGCGCCGATGCCGCGGCCGCGCCACCCCTCGCGCACGTACAGTTCGTCGACCAGCGCGTACCGCCCCGCGAACTCCAGCGAGAAGCACACCGTCACCACCGTGTAGCCGACGACGTCGGCGCCGACGCGGAAGAGCCAGACGCGCCCGAGCGCGGGATCGGCCACCAGCGTGCGGAACGCATCGCGCGCCCGCGCCCGCTGGTAGTCGATCCCCTCGTGCGCATAGAACTCGCGCATCAGCTCCGCCAGCACGTCCTCGTCGCCGAGCGTGGCGAGCTCCATCACAACCGCCGGCGAATCGTTCATCTCGGACCGGTAGCGGCGTCGATCGGGCAGAGAGCGACGAACTCGCGGGAATAGTTGCGCCGGTTCTCCTTCAGGAAGCTGCAGAGAAGCGGGCTGTTCGCGATCAGGTGGTCGCGGTAGTTCTTCCACGCCTCCTGGACGTCCTCGGGAACGTGCTCGCACTGGAGCGAGATGTGTTCGAGGTAGTCGGCCACGAGCTCCGCGAACGCGAGCAGCCGGGCGTGCTCCAGGCTGCCGCTCCTGATTCCTCCACCATCGAGACTGACGCGATCGTAGAAGAACCGGCGGAACTCGGGGTATTCGAGAAACACCCGCTGCACCTCGAGCGCGTGCTCGTAGATACGGCCATGTGTCTCGGCCTGGACGGCCTCCTTCAGCTGCTTGATCTGGAACCACACCGCCAGGAATCCGCCGAGGGCAATCAGCGCCGCGATGACACTCATCCACGCCTGGACCTGTGCCGGCCACTCCGCCTGCTGCTGGAGGAGCGGGGTGCTGTCGGCCGAGATCAGCATCTGCTGGATGATCATTAATGTGCTCCGATCGAAGGATGCCGGGCCGCGATGCTTCTCGCCTTTCTCATCCCCGGCTGCCGATCCAGCCGCGGCGGTAGAAGAAGTAGAGCAGGC
This sequence comes from Longimicrobium sp., assembly GCA_036377595.1. Taxonomy (NCBI): domain Bacteria; kingdom Pseudomonadati; phylum Gemmatimonadota; class Longimicrobiia; order Longimicrobiales; family Longimicrobiaceae; genus Longimicrobium; species Longimicrobium sp. Next base: position 23,226 of record DASUYB010000193.1, read on the forward strand.
CCAGCGCGATCATCCCCATCACCATCGAGGCGAACGACCACGTCCAGTAGAACGGGTGCGGCGCGCGCTCCGGGTGCGCCAGGTTCATCCCGTACACCCCGGTGATGAAGCTCAGGGGGATGAAGATGGCCGCGAAGATGGTGAGCACCTTCATGATCTCGTTGGTCCGGTTGCCCACCGTGCTGATGTACAGGTCGGTCAGCGAGCCCGCCACTTCGCGGAAGTTCTCCACCAGGTCCACGATCTGGAAGCAGTGGTCCTGGCAGTCGCGCAGGTACACCAGCGTCTCGTCCTTCACCAGGTCGCACGGGTCGCGCAGCAGCACGCCCAGCGCCTCGCGCATCGGCCAGATCGCCCGCCGCAGCGCCATCAGCTCGCGCTTGATGTCGTGCAGGCGGTGGATGCAGGCGTGGCTGGGGCGCGACACGATGTCGTCCTCCAGCGCCTCGAGCTCGTCGACGTACTCCTCCACCACGGGGAAGTAGTTGTCGATGATCGCGTCGAGCAGCGAGTACGCCATGTAGTCGGCGCCGCAGGAACGGATCTTCTGGTGCCCGGCCCGCAGCCGGCCGCGCACCTCGTCGAACACGTCGCCCGGGTGCTCCTGGAAGGTGACGACGAAGTCCGCGCCCAGGAACAGCCCCACCTGCTCCAGCTCCAGCGCGGGCACGCGCCGGGCCATCTTCACCACGATGAAGAGGTGCCCCTCGTACGGCTCCACCTTGGGGCGCTGCTTGACGTGCATCACGTCTTCCAGCGCCAGCCGGTGCAGCCCGAAGGCGTCGCCGATGGCCTGCACCGTCCCGGCGTGGTCCACGCCGTCGACGTTCACCCACATCACCGGGTAGCGGCCGCGCATCCGCGCCAGCCCGGGAAGGTCGTTGGCGTCGAACTCGGTGATCTCGTGCGGCCCGAAGCCGAACACGCTCACCCGCGGTGCCGTGGCCCCCGGCATCGACTCCAGCGTCCCCGGCGCGGAGCCGGGCGGCGGGCGCATCCCGCGCTCCAGCGCGGGGGCCACGCCCTCGAGCGCGGCGTTCACCGGCAGCCGCAGCAGGTCGCGCCGCTTCACGCCGCCTCCTCGGTCTCCAGAGCGCCCGCGGCGACTTCCGCCACCGTCTGCGTCCGCGCCTTCTCCAGCCGCGCCACGCGCCTGGAGAACTGCGACAGCGCGAAGTCGGTGAACTCCTCCATCCGCAACCCGAACGGCGGCACGTCGTACGCGGCGAAGACCTCGGCCACGATTCCCAGCGCGGGCTGCAGCAGCTCGTTCAGCCGCGATTCGATCGTCTCCCACACGGCGTCGCCGTGCTCGGCCAGGAGGCGCGAGAGGAGGTAGACGCCGTACGCGATGTGGCGCGACTCGTCGCGCTTGACGTCCACGAGCGCCGCGCACAGGCCGGGCATCAGGCCGTTGGCGGCAAGCGACTCGTGGTAGCTGTGGTAGCCCGTCTCGGCGAGGACGCCCTCCACGATCATGTTGTAGGTCACGGACGCGCGCGCGAGCGTCTCCGGCGAGCGATCGGTGAGCAGCTGCTCCATCGCAGCCGGCAGCTCCTCGTAGAAGATCTTCCTGTACGCGGGCACGTGGAAGCGCTCGAGC
>DASUYB010000194.1 GCA_036377595.1 Longimicrobium sp.
GCACGCCGCGCTGGACCTGCTGCTCTCGCGCTGGTCGGGGCAGGAGGACCTGGTCGTCGGCTCGCCGATCGCGGGACGCACGCAGGTGGGGACGGAGGGGCTGATCGGCTTCTTCGTCAACACGCTCGCGCTGCGCATCGACCTCTCCGGAGATCCCACCTTCGGGGAGCTCGTGCGCCGCGTGCGGGAGACCGCGCTGGGGGCATACGCCCACCAGGAGCTGCCGTTCGAGCGGCTGGTGGAGGAAGTCGCCCCGGAGCGGGGCCTGTCGCACACGCCGCTCTTCCAGGTGATGTTCCAGCTCCAGAACGCGGATGCCGGGGCGGGGCCTGCCATGGCCAGGGTTCGGCCGGAGGGCGCCGACGGGGGGCCCGCCACCACCGGGGTCCGGCAGGAGCCGTTAGGGGGCGAGATCCGGACGGTGCGCTTCGACCTGGAGCTGGACCTCCAGGAGGTGGGCGAGGAGCTGGTCGGGAGCCTGCGCTTCCGGACCGACCTGTTCGACGCCGCCACCATGGAGCGCTTCGCGGCGCAGTACGGGGCCGCGCTCGCGGCGGCCGTCGCCTCGCCGGAGGAGCGGCTGTCGCGCCTGGCGATCCTTCCGGACGAGGAGGCGCGGCAGATCCTGGCGTTCGGCGGCGGGTCCGCGCGCGACGGCACGGGTGACGCCCCGGTGCACCTCCTCTTCGCGGAGCAAGCGGCCCGGACGCCGAACGCGCCCGCCATCCTGTCCGCGGGCGAGTCGCTCACCTACGCGGAGCTGGACGCGCGCGCCGAGCGCCTCGCCCGGCGCCTGCGCGGCCTCGGCGTGGGGATCGGGACGGCGGTCGCCGTGTGCCTGGAGCGCGGCCCGGGCGTGCTCGTGGCGCTGCTGGGCGTGTGGAAGGCGGGCGGCGTCTACCTCCCGCTGGACCCGGGCCACCCGGTGGAGCGCCTGTCCTTCCTCCTGCGCGACTCCGGGGCGAAGCTCGTCGTATCCGACCTCGCGCTGGCCGGGGCGCTCCTGGAGCAGGCGGATGTCCTCCTGCTCGACCCCTCCGCGGAGGGCGACCTCCCCGGCGGAGCGCTGGAGCCCGGCAGCGGTGGGGGGCTTGGTGACCTCGCCTACCTGATCTACACGTCGGGGTCCACGGGCACGCCCAAGGCGGTGATGGTCGAGCACGCGCAGCTCACCCACACCCTGCGTGCCAGCCTCGAAACGCTCGGCTTCGGGGCAGGAGACGTGGTGGCGGCGCTCGCTTCGACCGCGTTCGACATCTCGCTGCTGGAGCTGGTCACGCCGCTCCTGGCCGGGGGCGCGGTGCGGATCATTCCGCACGAGGTCGCGCGGGACCCGGAGACCCTGGTGGAGGCCGCGGGAGACGTGAGCGTGCTGCACGCCGTCCCCGCGCTGATGCGGCAGGTCGTGGAGGTGGTGCGCGGCGGGCGGATGCTTCCCTCGCTGCGGCTCCTGCTGGTGGGCGGCGACACGGTGCCGCCCGGCCTGCTCGGGGACATGCGCGAGGTCTTCCCCGACGCCAGGACCGTGGTGCTGTACGGTCCCACCGAGGCGGCCATCATCTGTGCCACGCACCCGGTGCAGGGCGCCGTCGAGGGGCACCCGCTCGGGTCGCCGCTCCCCGGCGTCCGCCTGCGCGTGTGCGGTCCCCGCGGCGAGCTCGCACCCCTGGGCGTCCCGGGAGAGTTGTGGATCTCGGGCGGCGGCGTCGGGCGCGGCTACCTGTGCCGGCCCGAGCTGACCGCGGATCGCTTCATCTCCGTGGAGGGCGAGCGCGCCTACCGAACGGGAGACCGCGCCCGCTGGCGTCCGGACGGGGTGCTGGAGTTCCTGGGCCGTACGGACGAGCAGGTCAAGGTGCGCGGCTTCCGCATCGAGCCCGGCGAGGTGGAGGCGGCGCTGCGGGAGCAGCCCGGCGTCCGGGAGGCCGTCGTGCTGGCGCGGGAGGACGCTCCCGGGGACAGGCGCCTGGTCGCCTACGTCGTGCCGAACGCGGCCGCCGAGCTGCCGCACGTCGCGGAGAGCGCGGTCGAGCAGGTGGCCGCCTGGGAGACGCTGTTCGACGACACCTACGCGCAGGACGAGGGGGACGGAGATCCCACCCTGCAGCTGAAGGGGTGGAACAGCAGCTACACGGGCGAGCCGATCCCGCGCGAGGAGATGATCGAGTGGGTCGGCCGCACGGTGGAGCGCATCCTGGCGCTGCGGCCGGAGCGCGTGCTGGAGATCGGCTGCGGGACGGGGCTGCTGCTCTTCCGCGTGGCGCCGCGCACGCGGGCCTATCACGGGACGGACTTCTCGGGCGTGGCGCTGGGGCACGTCCGTCGGCATCTCGCGGGACTCCCGCAGGTGACCCTGTCGGAGCGCGAAGCGGACGAGCTGGCGGAGTTCGCGGGGGCGGGCTTCGACACCGTCGTTCTCAACTCCGTCGCCCAGTACTTCCCGGATGTGGACTACCTGCTGCGCGTCCTCGAAGGCGCTGCGGCGGCGCTGCGGCCGGGCGGGCGGATCTTCGTCGGGGACGTGCGCAGCCTGCGACTGCTCGGGGCCTTCCATGCGTCGGTCGAGCTGGCGCGCGCGCCGGGGGATCTCTCCATCGACCGGCTGCGGGAGCGGGTGCGGCGCGGGATGGCGGAGGAGCAGGAGCTGCTGGTGGAGCCCGCGCTCTTCGAGGCGCTCCGGACGCGGATCCCGCGGCTCGGGCGCGTGGCAGTGCAGGTGAAGCGGGACGAGCACGACAACGAGGTCTCACGCTTCCGCTACGACGTCGTCCTCCACCTGGACGTGGATCCCGCCGGGATGGTGGAGCCCGTCGTCCACCCGTGGGATGGCGAGGACGCGGACGGGCTGCGCGCGCGGATCGCAGGGAGCGCGTCGGCGCTGCTGGTCCGCGGAGTCCCGGATGCGCGGGTGCGGGAGCACGTCCGCGCGCTGGAGCGGATCTCCGCCGCGGACGCTCCGGCGACGGCGGGCGGCGTGCGGGCGCTCTCGGACGCCGGGCCCGCCGGCGGGATCCGTCCCGACGTACTCTTCGGGCTGGGTGAGGAGATCGGCCGCGCGATCGAGGTGCGGCCCGGCGCGGCAGGGACGCTGGACGTGCTCTTCGGTCCGGCCGGCGGCGTCTCCGCCTTCCCGATGGAGGGGGAGGGGGAGGGCGAGCGGCCCTGGGAGGCGTACGCCAACGACCCGCAATGGGGCCGGCGGATGCGCGTGCTGACGCCGGCGCTGCGTGCCGCGGTGCGGGCCCGGCTGCCGGAGTACATGCTCCCTTCGGCTTTCGTGGTGCTGGAGGCATTCCCCGTCACCCCCAACGGCAAGGTGGACCGTGCTGCCCTCCCCGCGCCCGAGACGACGGGCGTGCGCGGGGGGACGTACGTGGCACCGCGCACGCCGGCCGAGGAGCGGATGGCGGGGATCTGGGCGGAGGTGCTGGGAGTGGAGCGCGTCGGCGGCGAGGACAACTTCTTCGACCTGGGCGGCCACTCCCTGCTCGCCACGCAGCTGGTCTCGCGGGTGCGGGAGGCGTTCCGGACCGAGCTGCCGCTGCGGGCGGTGTTCGAGGCGCCGACGCTGGCGGAGCTGGCGGGCCGCGTGGAGGCGCTCGTGGCGGAGACGCCCGGCGGCGCCGGAGCCCCGCCGCTGGTGCCGCTTCCGCGCGACGGCTCGCCCTTGCCGCTGTCGTTCGCGCAGGAGCGGCTCTGGTTCATCGACCAGCTGGAGCCGGGGAGCACCGCCTACCACATGCCGGACATGCTGCGGCTGCGCGGGCCGGTGGACCCGCGCGTGCTGGAGCGCGCGCTGGGCGAGGTGGTGCGCAGGCACGAGACGCTGCGCACCACCTTCGGCGAGACCGAGGGCGTGCCCTTCCAGGTGGTGCACCCCGCGGGCGCGGCACGGCTGGAGGTGAGCGACCTGTCGGGCCTGGCTCCCGCGGAGCGCGAGGCCGAGGCTCGCCGGCTCGCCCGGGAAGAGGCGCAGCGCCTCTTCGACCTGCGCCGGGGGCCGCTGCTGCGCGCCCACCTGCTGCGCCTGGGCGAGGACGATCACGTGCTGCTGCTGGTCATGCACCACATCGTCAGCGACGGCTGGAGCATGGGGGTGCTGGCGCGGGAGCTGGGCGCGCTCCGCGAGGCGTTCGCGCGCGGCGAGGCGTCGCCGCTGCCGGAGCCGCCGGTGCAGTACGCCGACTACGCCGTCTGGCAGCGCGCGCGGCTGGCGGGCGAGGCCATGGAGCGGCAGCTGGCGTACTGGCGGGAGCGGCTGGCGGGTGCGCCGGAGCTGCTGGAGTTGCCGACGGACCGTCCCCGCCCGCCGGTGCAGACGTACCGGGGCGCGACGGTTCCGGTGGAGCTCTCCCTCGATCTGCTGGAGCGCCTGCAGGCGCTGGGGCGGAGCGAGGGAACGACGCTGTTCATGACGCTGCTGGGCGCCTTCCAGGTGCTGCTGGGCAAGTACGCCGGCAGCGAGGACGTGGTGGTGGGGAGCCCGATCGCCGGGCGCACGCACCGGGAGGTGGAGGAGCTGATCGGCTTCTTCGTCAACATGCTGGTGCTGCGCACCGACCTCGGTGGAGACCCGACCTTCCGCGAGGTGCTGGGGCGGGTCCGCGACGTCACGCTGGGTGCGTACGAGCACCAGGCGGTGCCCTTCGAGAAGCTGGTGGCCGAGCTGCAGCCGGAGCGCAGCCTGAGCCACTCGCCCCTCTTCCAGGTGATGTTCCAGCTGCAGAACGCGGAGGGGGGAGGAGACGCGCTCCGGGGGCCGAACGAGCGCGGCGTGGAAGCGGAGCTCACGAGCACCAAGTTCGATCTCGCCCTGGATGTGTCGGCGACCCCGCGCGGGCTGTCGGGAGGACTGACGTACCGCACCGACCTGTTCCAGCCGGGCACCATCCGGCGCATGGTGCGGCACCTGGAACGGGTGCTGGAGCAGGTCGGCGCGCACGCGGACGTGCGGATCTCGCGGCTGGACCTGCTCGGCGATGCGGAGCGCTCGAGGGTGCTGGACGAGTGGAACCGTACGGAGCGGCCGTACCCGCGCGGAGTGTGCATCCACGAGCTGTTCGACGCGCAGGTGCGGGAGCGGCCCGGTGCCGCGGCGCTGGTCTGGGGCGAGGAGTCGCTGACCTACCGGGAGCTGGACGCGCGCGCCAACCGGCTGGCGCACCACCTCGTCCGGCTGGGCGTGGGGCCCGAGGCGCGCGTGGGCGTGCTGCTGGCGCGCAGCGCGGAGCTGATCGTCTCGCTGCTGGCCGTGCTGAAGGCAGGGGGCTGCTACGTGCCGCTCGATCCCGCCTATCCGCCCGAGCGGCTGGCGCTGATGCTGGCGGACGCGGGCGCCTCCGTCCTCGTCACCCGGGGGGCCCTCGCCTCCGGCCTGGAAGCGCCCCGCGCCGCCGTCGTCGACCTGGACGTCCTCGCCGGCGCGCTGGCGGCGGAGCCGGACGATCCGCCCCGGAGCGGCGCGTCGCCCGAGAACCTGGCGTACATCGTCTACACCAGCGGGAGCACGGGGAAGCCGAAGGGCGTCATGGTGGCGCACCGCCACGTCGTCCAGCTGGTGTGCGAGACGGACTACGTGCGCTTCGCGCCGGGCGACCGGGTGGCGCAGGCGTCCAACGCCAGCTTCGACGCGCTGACCTTCGAGGCGTGGGGCGCGCTGCTGAACGGCGCCACGCTCGTCGGCATCGGCCGCGACGTCCTCCTGTCGCCGCGGGCGCTGCGCGAGTTCCTGCGCCGGAACGGGATCACCACGCTCTATCAGACCACGGCGCTGCTGAACCAGCTCTCGCGCGAGCAGCCCGACATCTTCGCCCCGCTGCGCGAGGTGCTGTTCGGCGGCCAGGCGGCGGACGCGGAGAGCGTGCGGCGGGTGCTGGCGTCCGGGAAGCCGAAGCGGCTCCTGCACATGTACGGGCCCACGGAGACGACGGCCTGGTGCTCGTGGGAGGCGGTGGAGCACCTGGACGACGACGCGCTCACCGTCTCCGTCGGCCGCCCGACCGGCAACCAGCGCATCTACCTCCTGGACTCCGCCCTCCAGCCGGTGCCGGTCGGCGTGCCCGGCGAGGCCTGGGTGGGCGGCGACGGCGTGGTGCGCGGCTACCTGGACCGGCGCGCGCTCACGGCGGAGCGTTTCGTCCCCGATCCCTTCACCGCCCAGCCGGGCGCGCGGATGTACCGCACGGGCGACCGCCTGCGCTGGACGGCGGACGGTGCGCTGGAGTTCCTGGGCCGCCTGGACGCGCAGGTGAAGATCCGCGGGTTCCGCATCGAGCCGGGCGAGGTGGAGAGCATGCTGTCGGCGCTCGCCGGCGTGCGCGAGGCGCGCGTGGTCGTGCGCGAGGACGCGCCCGGCGAGGTGCGGCTGGTGGCCTACGTGGTGGGTGGCGTGGACGCGGAGGCGCTGCGCGAGCAGCTGCGCCGGAGCCTGCCGGAGTACATGGTGCCGGCGGCGATCGTGGTGCTGGAGTCGCTGCCGCTGACACCCAGCGGGAAGCTGGACCGGAAGGCGCTGCCGGCCCCGGAGTACGCGGCCGACGCGGAGCGGTACGAGGCGCCGCGGACGCCGACCGAGGAGGTGCTGGCGGGGATCTGGGCGGAGGTGCTGCGCCTGGAGCGGGTGGGGGTGCACGACGGCTTCTTCGACCTGGGCGGGCACTCGCTGCTGGCCACGCGGGTGGTGTCGCGGGTCCGTGAGCTGTTCGGGGTGGAGCTGCCGCTGCGGGCGCTCTTCGAGGGACCCACGGTGGCGGAGCTGGCGGTGCGCGTGGAGGAGCTGCGCCGCGCGGAGCTGCCGGTGCTGCCGCCGGTGGTGCCGGCCGGGCGCACGGCGCCGCTGCCGCTGTCGTTCGCGCAGGAGCGGCTCTGGTTCATCGACCGGCTGGAGCCGGGGAGCACCGCCTACAACCTTCCCAGGTCGATGCGGCTCGGCGGAGCCCTGGACGAGCGGGCGCTGGAGCGCGCGCTTGGCGAGATCGTCCGGCGGCACGAGGCGCTGCGCACCACTTTCCGCGAGGTGGACGGCTCGCCGGTGCAGGTGATCGCGCCGTTCGGCGGCTTCACGCTGCGGCTCGACGATCTCTCCGGGCTGGCCGAACCGGCTCGCGAGGCGGAGGTGACCCGCCGCGCCACCGAGGATGCGATGCAGCCGTTCGACCTCTCGGCGGGGCCGCTCTTCCGGGCGACGCTGCTGCGGCTGGGCGTCGAGGATCACGTGCTGCTGCTCTCGATGCACCACATCGTCAGCGACGGGTGGAGCATGGGGGTGCTCGACCGCGAGCTGTCGGCGCTCTATGAGGCGTACCGCGAGGGCGGCGAGTCACCGCTGCCCGAGCCGGCGGTGCAGTACGCCGACTACGCGGTGTGGCAGCGCGAGCAGCTGGCGGGCGAGGTGCTGGAGCGGCAGCTGGCGTACTGGAAGGAGCGCCTGGCGGGAGCGCCGGAGCTGCTGGAGCTGCCCACCGACCACCCCCGCCCGCCGGTGCAGACGTACCGGGGGGCGTACGAGCCGGTCGAGCTTCCCGGCGAGCTGGTGGAGCGCCTCCGGACGCTGGCGCAGAGCGAGGGGGCCACGCTGTTCATGGTGGTGCTGGGTGCCTTCCAGGTGCTGCTGTCGAAGTACAGCGGGAGCGAGGACGTGGTCGTGGGCAGCGCGATCGCGGGGCGGACGAGGAAGGAGATCGAGGAGCTGATCGGCTTCTTCGTCAACACGCTGGTGCTGCGCACCGACCTCGGTGGAGACCCGGGCTTCCGCGAGGTGCTGCGGCGGGTCCGCGACGTCACGCTGGGCGCGTACGAGCACCAGGAGGTCCCCTTCGAGAAGCTGGTGGCCGAGCTGCAGCCGGAGCGGTCCTTGAGCCACTCGCCCCTCTTCCAGGTGATGTTCTCGCTCGAGAACACGGAGGGCGGCGGAGGAGACGCTCTCCAGGGGCTGAACGTGGGCGGCGTGGGAGCGGAGCTCGCGAGCACCAAGTTCGATCTCTCCCTGGGCCTGGTGGCAACCCCGCGCGGACTGTGGGGAGGACTGAACTACAGCACCGACCTCTTCGAGCGCGGCACGATCGTGCGGATGCTTGGCCACCTGGCACGAGTGCTGGAGCAGGTCGCCGCGGACGCGGACGTGCGGCTTTCGCGGCTGGAGCTGCTCAGCGGGGCGGAGCGCGCCCGCCTGCTCGCGCTGGGCGAAGGCGCCGCGCCCGGGCTCCCCCGCGCCACGGTGGATGCGCTCTTCGCGCGGGCCGCCGCCGCCGCGCCGGAGGCCGTGGCGCTGGCATGGGACGGCGGGCGGATGACGTACGCGGAGCTGGACGGCCGCGCAAACCGCCTTGCCCACCACCTGCGCCGCGCCGGGGTGGCCGCGGGGACGCGCGTGGGCGTGTTCCTGGAGCGCGGACTGGAGATGGTCGTCGCCACGCTGGCGGCGCTCAAGGCGGGCGGCGCGTACGTGCCGCTGGACCCGGCGTATCCCGCGGAGCGGCTGGCCTTCATGCTGGCCGACACCGCCGTTCCGGTGCTGGTGACGGAGTCGCCCCTGGCGGACCGCCTGCCGCCCCACGCCGCGCGCAGCGTCCGGGTGGACACGGACGCGGCGGCCATCGCGGCGGAGCCGGCGGACGCGCCGGTGGCGGGGACGAACCCGGAAGCGGCGGCGTACGTGATGTACACCTCCGGCTCCACGGGACGGCCCAAGGGCGTCGAGGTGCCGCACCGGGCCATCGTGCGCCTGGTGCGCGGGCAGGACTACGTCTCCATCGACCCCTCCGACGTGTTCCTGCAGCTCGCGCCCGCCTCGTTCGACGCGGCCACGCTGGAGCTGTGGGGGCCGCTGCTGAACGGCGCGCGCCTCGCCATCCATCCCGCCGGGCAGCCCTCCGTGGAGAGCGTCGGGCGGACGCTGGCGGAGCACGGCGTCACCGTCCTCTGGCTGACGGCGGGCCTCTTCCACCTGGTGGTGGAGGGGCGGATCGAGACCCTGCGCGGCGTCCGCCAGCTCATCGCCGGCGGCGACGTGCTCTCCGTCGCCCACGTGCGCCGCGTGCTGGCGGAGCTGCCGGAGACGGCGCTCATCAACGGCTATGGGCCCACCGAGAACACCACCTTCACCTGCTGCCACCCGGTGCGGGCGGAGGACGTCGAGCGCGGGTCGATCCCGATCGGAAAGCCGATCGTGAACACGTACGTGCGCGTGCTGGACGCGGGGATGCGGCCGGTGCCCGTGGGCGTGCCCGGCGAGCTGTACGCGGGCGGCGCGGGGCTGGCGCTGGGCTACCTGAACCAGCCGGAGCTGACGGCGGAGAAGTTCGTGGCCGACCCGTTCGCCGCCGGCGCGCGGCTCTACCGCACCGGCGACCGGGTGCGCTGGCGGGCGGACGGCACGGTGGAGTTCCTGGGCCGCGTGGACGCGCAGGTCAAGATCCGCGGCTTCCGCGTGGAGCCGGGCGAGGTGGAGGCCGTGCTGCGCGCCTGCCCCGGCGTGCGCGAGGCCGCCGTCGTGGTCCGCGAGGACGAGCCGGGCGAGAAGCGGCTGGTGGCGTACGTGGCCGGCGAGGCGGCGGCGGACGAGGTGCGCGAGCACCTGCGGGGCCGGCTCCCGGAGCACATGCTCCCGGCCGCGTTCGTCTTCCTGGACGGGCTCCCGCTGACGCCCAACGGCAAGCTGGACCGCAGGGCATTGCCGGCGCCGGAGCTCGCGTCGGCGGAGGAACGGTACGTGGCGCCGCGGACGCCGGTGGAGGAGGTGCTGGCGGAGATCTGGGCGGAGGTGCTGGGGCTGGAGCGGGTGGGGGCGCACGACAGCTTCTTCGACCTGGGCGGGCACTCGCTGCTGATCATGCGTCTGCTCGCCAGGATCCAGGCCACGTTCGACCTGGAAATCTCGATCCGCACCGTGTTCTCGATGCCGACGCTGGAAGCCATGGCGGGAGAGATCGAACGGAGGATCTATGAAGACGTAGCGACCATGTCCGAATTCGAGGCCGAGCGGCTGGCCGAGTCCCACCCCGTTGCAGGAGCCTGAGATGGCCTCGGAACAGACGATCGAGCTTCCGCGCCCGGAGCTTTCCGCCGCCAAGCGCGCGCTCATCGAGGCCAGGCTCAGGGGGCGGGTCCGCTCGTCGGGCATCGTCGCCCGCGCCCATCGCGACGGCGCCCCGCTCTCCTTCGCGCAGGAGCGGCTCTGGTTCATCGACCGGCTGGAGCCGGGAAGCGCCGTCTACAACGTCCCCGTGGCACGGCGGCTGGGGGGTGTGCTCGACGCAGCGGTGCTGGAGCGGGCGCTGGGCGAGATCGTCCGGCGGCACGACGCGCTGCGCACCACCTTCCGCGAGGTGGATGGCTCTCCGGTGCAGGTGATCGCGCCGTTCGGCGGCTTCACGCTGCCGGTGGAGGACCTGTCGGGGCTCGGCGAGGCGGAGCGCGAGGTGGAGGCGAGGCGCCGCGCCACCGAGGAGGCGGTGCTGCCGTTCGACCTCACGGCGGGGCCGCTCTTCCGCGCGGTGCTGCTCCGGCTGGGCGCCGAGGATCACGTGCTGCTGCTCTCGATGCACCACATCGTCAGCGACGGGTGGAGCCTGGGGGTGCTCGACCGCGAGCTGTCGGCGCTGTTGGCGGCGTACCGCGAGGGGCGGGAATCGCCGCTGCCGGAGCTGCCGGTGCAGTACGCCGACTACGCCGTCTGGCAGCGCGAGCAGCTGCGGGGCGAGGTGCTGGAGCGGCAGCTCTCGTACTGGCGGGAGCGCCTGGCGGGAGCCCCGGAGCTGCTGGAGCTGCCCACCGACCACCCGCGCCCGGCGGTGCAGACGTACCGGGGGGCGAGCGAGCGGATCGAGCTTCCCGGCGAGCTGCTGGAGCGGCTGCGGGCGCTGGGGCGGAGCGAGGGGGCGACGCTGTACATGGTGGTGCTCGCCGCCTTCCAGGTGCTGCTGTCGAAGTACAGCGGGAGCGAGGACATCGTCGTGGGGAGCCCCATCGCGGGGCGGACGAGGAACGAGGTCGCGGGGCTGATCGGCTTCTTCGTGAACACGCTGGTGCTGCGCACCGACCTGGGCGGAGATCCTAGCTTCCGGGAGGTGCTGCGCCGCGTGCGGGAGGTGATGCTGGGGGCGTACGAGCACCAGGAGCTTCCCTTCGAGAAGCTGGTGGCCGAGCTGCAGCCGGAGCGCAGCCTGAGCCACTCGCCTCTCTTCCAGGTGTCGTTCTCGCTGGACGACGTGGAGGAACCGGGAGGTGGCGCGGCAGAGTCGAGCACCGAAGGGGCCGAACCGGATTTCACCTTCGCCAAGTTCGACCTGGCGCTGGCCCTCATGGCAACGCGGCGAGGTCTGCTCGGCGGGCTGTTCTACAGCACCGACCTCTTCGAGCGCGGCACGATCGAGCGGATGCACGGCCACCTGGAGCGGGTGCTGGAGCAGGTCGCCGCGAACGCGGACGTGCGGCTGTCGGAACTGGAGCTGCTCGGCCGGGCGGAGCGCGCGCTCGTGCTGGAGGAGTGGAACCGGACCGAAGCCGGGTACCCCGCGGACCGGTGCATCCATGAGCTGTTCGAGGCGCAGGCGGCGCGCACGCCGGGAGCGGTGGCCGTTCGCTTCGAGGAGGAGTCGCTCACCTACGGCGAGCTGAACGAGCGTGCGAACCGCCTGGCGCATCATCTCGTCCGCCTGGGCGTTGGACCGGAGGTGCGGGTGGGGATCTGCCTGGAGCGGACCCTGGAGATGGTGGTCTCGCTCCTGGCGGTGCTGAAGGCCGGGGGCGCCTACGTGCCGCTGGACCCCGCGTATCCGGCCGAGCGGCTGGCGTTCATGCTGGCCGACTCCGACACATCGGTGCTGCTCACGCAGGAGAAGCTGCGCGGTCTCCTCGTCGTCGAGTCCGGCGTCCAGGTGGTGGTCGAGGAGGCGGCGTGGGCGGAGATCGCGGCCGAGAGCGCGGAGAACGTCGCCAGCCGCGTCGCGCCGCGGAACCTGGCGTACCTGATCTACACCTCCGGATCGACGGGCATTCCCAAGGGTGTCGCCATCGAGCACGAGAGCGCCGTGGCGATGCTGGCGTGGGCGTGGGGCGTCTACTCCGACGAGGAGCTGTCGGGGATGCTGGCGTCGACGTCGATCTGCTTCGACCTCTCGGTCTACGAGCTGTTCCTCCCGCTCGTCCGGGGCGGACGGGTGGTCGTGGCGGAGAACGCGCTGGCGCTGGCGCGCTCGGCGGCAGCGGGCGAGGTGCGGCTGATCAACACCGTGCCGTCCGCCATTGCGGCGCTGCTGAAGGACGGCGCGATCCCGGCCGGGGTGAAGACGGTGAACCTGGCCGGCGAGCCGCTGCGGGCCGAGCTGGTGGATGCACTGTACGCCCGCGGTGGGATCGAGCGCGTCTACGACCTCTACGGCCCCTCCGAAGACACCACGTACAGCACGTTCACGCTGCGCCGCGCGGGCGGCCCGGCGAGCATCGGGACACCGATCTCCAATACGCGGGCGTACGTGCTCGACGCCCGGCTGCGGCCGCTGCCGGTGGGAGTGCCGGGCGAGTTGTACCTGGGGGGCAGGGGGGTGACGCGCGGCTACCTGGGGCGGCCGGGGCTCACCGCGGAGCGGTACGTCCCCGATCCGTTCAGCGCCGAGCCGGGCGCGCGGATGTACCGCACGGGGGACCGCATCCGGTGGAAGGCGGACGGGACGCTGGAGTACCTGGGGCGGCTGGACCACCAGGTGAAGATCCGCGGCTTCCGCATCGAGCTGGGCGAGATCGAGGCGGCGCTGCGCCGGCACGAGCGCGTCGCCGACTGCGTGGTGGTGGCGCGCGCGGAGGCGGGCGAGCAACGGCTGGTGGCGTACGTGGTGGGCGACGTCGAGACGGAGGCGCTGCGCGCGCACCTGCGGCGGAGCCTGCCGGACTACATGGTCCCGTCCGCGTTCGTCTTCCTGGACGCGCTGCCGCTGACGCCGAATGGGAAGCTGGACCGCAAGGCATTGCCGGCGCCGGAGTACGCGTCGGCGGAGGACCGGTACGTGGCGCCGCGCACGCCCGTGGAGGAGGTGCTGGCGGGGATCTGGGCGGAGGTGCTGCGGCTGGAGCGGGTGGGGGTAACGGAGAGCTTCTTCGACCTGGGCGGGCACTCGCTGCTGGCCACGCGGGTGGTGTCGCGCATCCGCGAGCTGCTCGGGGTGGAGCTGCCGCTGCGGGCGCTCTTCGAGGGGCCCACGGTGGCGGAGATGGCCGGGCGCGTGGAGGAGATGCGGCGCGCGGGCGAGGGTGCCGCCCTCCCGCCGCTCGTTCCCGTCGCCCGGGAGACGCCGCTGCCGCTGTCGTTCGCGCAGGAGCGGCTCTGGTTCCTGCACCAGATGGAGCCGGAGGGCGCCGGTTACAACATGTTCCGGTCGGGCCGGCTGCGGGGGAGCCTCGACGCGGGCGCCCTGGAGCGGGCGCTGGACGCGCTGACGGAGCGCCACGAGTCGCTGCGCACCACCTTCCGCCCGGTGGAGCAGGGGGCCGTGCAGGTCGTCCACCCGGCGGTGCCCGCGCGCCTCCCCGTGCTGGACCTCACCGGGCTCGCGCCGCAGGCGCGCGAGCAGGAGGCGCGCCGCCTGGAACGCGAGGAGGCGGAGCGCCCCTTCGACCTGGAGCGCGGTCCGCTGCTGCGCGTGACGCTGCTGCGCCTCGCCGGCGACGAGCACGTGCTGCTGCTCACCATGCACCACATCGTCAGCGACGGCTGGAGCATGGGCGTGCTCTTCCGCGAGCTGTTCACCCTCTACGAATCGTTCTCGCCACCCTCCGGTGCGGCACGGCCGGCATCGCCGCTGCCGCCGCTGGCGGTGCAGTACGCGG